>DATFFV010000078.1:0-2608 GCA_035249885.1 Gammaproteobacteria bacterium
CGCGGCGCGCCGGCGCGCTCCGCTGCGACGTGCGGGGCCACGAGCACGAGCGCCGCGGCGCCGTTGCAGATCGGCGAAACGTCGAACAAGCGGATCGGGTCCGTGACGATGCGCGAGGCGAGGTAGGTGTCGACGTCGAGCGGTTTGTGCAGCAGCGCGTTAGGGTTCGTCAACGCATTGCCGTGTGCCGCGATGGGAAAAGGAGCGAAGCGCTCGGCCGCGATGCCGTGCTTGCGCATGTATTCGCGCATCAAGGTCGCATTGAGCGACAGGAACGACTCGCCGCAGACGCCTTCGATTTCCCAATCGGCTGCCGTTGCGAGCGCGCGCGTCACGGAATCGCGTTCGACGTGCGTCATGCGCTCCACGCCGCAGACGACGACGGCATCGTAGATCCCGCCGGCAACGGCCTGGTAGGCCACGCGCAGCGCCGCGCCGCCGGAAGCGCACGCCGCTTCGATGGCCAAGGCCTCGATGCCGGCGAGCCCCGCATAGTCGGCAATGAGGGCGCCGAGCTGCTGCTGGTTGGCGAGGATGCCCGACAGCATGTTCCCGACGTAAAGGGCCCCGATACGCTGAGGTTCGAGGCGCGCATCGGCCAGCGCGGCTTCCACGGCTGCGGCCCCGAGATAGCGGCCGCGGGCGCGATGGTCTTTCGTGACCGGCGTTTGCCCCACGCCGGCAATGAACACGTCTCTCACTCGAGCTCCAGCGGCTGCCACGACGCCGCACGATCGGCGCGCATGATGGCAAAGCGCGGCGGCGAAAGCCATCCGCGCGGCACGGCCGGCACGTGCTACCGCGGACGAAGCGAGGCATCGGCTATGATGCCGACGCAAGCAAGAGGAGTCGGTCGGTGAGCGCTGCAGCAGACATTCTGTTGGTGGGCTTCGGCAACATGGGTCAGGCGCTCGTGCGCGGTTGGCTCGGCCGAGGTCGTGACGCGAGCCGCATGGTCGTCGTCGATCCCGCGCCTGCGGCGCGAGCCGTCGCGGCCGAGCTCGCTGTCACTGCGGTGGCCGACGTGGATGCCGTCACGCGTGCAAGCCACGACGTCGTGGTCCTCGCGGTGAAGCCGAATCAGCTCGCAGTGCTGCTGCCGGCATGCGCCCGGCGGGCAACGGCCGGCACGGTGTTTTTGTCGATCGCGGCCGGCAAAACGATCGCCCAGCTCGGCGCCGGGCTCGGCGGCGCGGCCGCCATCGTACGTGCGATGCCCAATACGCCCGCTGCGGTCGGCCACGGCATGACGGCGCTCGTGGCCAACGACGCCGTGACGGCGGCGCAGCGCGCGCTCTGCACGGAGCTGCTAGCGGCCGTCGGCGCGGTGGCGTGGCTCGACGACGAGCGCCATCTGGATGCCGTCACCGGCGTGTCGGGCAGCGGGCCCGCGTACGTCTTCTTGTTCATCGAATGCCTCGAGCGCGCCGCGATCGACGTCGGACTGGATCCAAAGCTCGCCAAGCAGCTCGCGCTCGCGACCGTCGCGGGCGCCGGCGCCTATGCGGCCGCCGCCGACGCACCCGCCATGGAGCTGCGGCGCCGCGTCACGAGCCCGAACGGTACGACGCAAGCCGCGCTCGACGTGTTGCTCGCGGAGCCAGGCCTCCGCGAGCTCGTGACGCGGGCCGTGCGTGCGGCGACCGATCGCAGCCGCGAGTTGTCGCGAGCGTAAGGGAGGACGAATGCCGGGCTACTATTTCGACGAGTTCACCGTCGGACGCGTCTTCCAGCACGCGATCCGGCGCACCGTGACCGAGACCGATAACGTCCTGTTCAGCACGATGACGCACAACCCGGCGCCGCTGCATCTCGATCACGAGTACATGCGCACGCAGTCGGAGTTCGAGCGGCCGCTCATGAACAGTTTCTTCACGCTCGGGCTCATCGTCGGTATCTCGATCAACGACACCACGCTCGGCACGACGGTCGCGAATCTCGGCCTCGAGTCCGTGCGATTTCCGGCGCCGCTGTTCGTCGGCGACACCGTCCACGTCGAGACCGAAGTCATTGCGATGCGGCCCAGCGAGTCGCGACCGCGCAACGGCATCCTGACGCTCGAGCACCGCGGCTACAACCAACGCGACGTGCTCGTGGCCGTGTGCCGCCGCAACGTGCTCATGCTGCGCGCGTCCGGGCGCGTGTAGCACACTCGATTGTCGGCGGTGTGCAACGCCCGTCGTCGAGCGCGTTAAGACAAAAACTCCGAACCTACGCCGTTTGCACGAATTTGACAGCGACCGTTATGTGACGGCCGGCGTCGCAGTCTTGCGACGACAATTCTTTAATGGCGCCCCAGCAGTACGAGCGCGGAACACGACAACAACAAGACCGACGTCCGCGAGAAAACAAAGTCTGCGATTGAGTTAGGGACGGATATCGCCAAGGAGGGTTTTGTGATCAAGCAACTCTGCGGGTTGACCGCGTTGATCGGAGCATTGACGCTCGGGTCAGCCCAGGCACAAACACCGCTCGACATTTGGAACGCCTGCATGGACTTGTGGGCGGACGAAGGGATCTGCGGGCCACCGCCTGCGCCGGAGCCTGACCCGCTGCCTCCGCCGCCTCCGCCGCCGGAGCCGGAGCCTGACCCGCTGCCTCCGCCGCC
>DATFFV010000079.1:0-4424 GCA_035249885.1 Gammaproteobacteria bacterium
ACCCAGGTGTCGGGATCCTCGGCCGTGAACGCGTAGTGAATCGTGTCCGGGCCCGTGCGCGTGAAGCGCTCGACGACATGCAGGCGCTCGGTGGCGAAGATGTCTTGCCGCGTGTTCTGCGGGGAGCCGCGGAAGTTCGTCGCGGCCGTGAAGTTCGTCGTATCGACGACGAGCGTCTGGCCCTCCCAGCGCCCGACGGAATGGCCCGCGAGCCATTGAATCGCGGCCGGCGGGTGAGGGCGCCCGTCCAAGTAGATGACGCGCGTGTCGTGCATGAGCTCGTGGCGAACGATCACGAGGTCGCGCGCCTGGAGGATTTGCAGGTTGGCGTAGTAGGTGGGCGGCATCATCGGCGGGCCCACGTTGCCCCACGAGATGCACCGCTCGGCCAGCGAGCGGCGCGCCGCACTCTCGGACCCTGCGCTCGCGCGTTGCGTCGCGCGCTGTTGCGGCAGGCGCTGTTCGCCGAGCGCCGTCAAGGCCGGCAGCCGGCCGTTCTTGGGCTCGACGATGAGCGACGTGCGCAGGTGCGCGACCTTGCCGTAGTTCTCCGCCTGCCAGATCGCGTCGTCGTAGTGGATGTCGTCGTCGGCCTGCGCGTGGAGGTCGTCGACGCGCGACTGGAAAAACGCGGCCGCCTCCTCGGGCGTGTAGAGCTCCTTATCGCCGAGCTCGACGGGGCGCTCCAACGGCGTGTAGGTGTCGTTGGTCCAGTGGCCTTGCAGGTCGGGCTGGCCGTCGGCGGTGCGCGCGTCGAGCCACGCGGCAGTCTCGGGAGCGAGGCTCGATTGGCCAAGCACGTCGAGCGTCGCCGTGACGGGCAGGGTCAGCAGCGCGCCCAGCGGCAGATAGCGACGGAGACGATTCATGAGCCCCTCCGCGGAAAAGCGTCCAGCGCGCTGCAACGCTATGGCATGGCCGGCAGCGCGCTACTGCATCTCGCCGATGACGCCGTCGAGACCGAAGTTGGTTATGAAGCTGCTCCAGCCGAACTCCATCTCGAGCATCTTCTGAATGTCCTCGCGCGGTTTACGCGCGCGGACCATCTCGCGGACCATGTCTTGCATCCGGACGGTGATCCCGAGATAGGTTTCGAGGTGCGCGCGGTCCGTGGGTCCGCCATGGCCCGGGATCACGGTGTCGAAGGGTAGCGCGAGCGCGCGCTCGAGCGTGCGCGACCACTCGCGCAGGCTGCCCCCGGCCGCGTAGTGGATCAAGTGGACGTAGGGGTCGTACGTCGCGAACAGGTCGCCCATGAAGATCATCTTCTGCTCTGGCAGGTGAATCACGATGTCGCCGTCCGTGTGGCCGCGGCCGAGCCAGTAGAGGTCGAGCACGAACTCACCGTGGTAGAGCCGCAGGTGCTCTTCGAGCGTGAGGTTCGGCAGGCCCGTAGCCTGCGTCTGGGCCATCTGGAAGCGCGCGTTCTCGTGCGCGATGACCTTGGCGCCCAGAGCCTGCTTGGGCGCGTTGCCGCCCGAGTGATCCGCGTGCAGGTGCGTGTTGATGACGTAGAGCACGGGCTTGTCGGTGATCTCCCGCAGCTTCGTCATGATGGCGTCGTGGTCCATCTCGAACTTGTTGTCGATGAGCACCACGCCGTCGTCGGCGACGAGCACCGAGCAGTTGCCCGATTGGCCGTTGCGGATCATGTAGAAGTTGTCGCGGACCTTGAAGGTCGTGAGCTCTCGCGGGCCGAAGCCGGCGCCGGGATCTGCCGGGGCGTCGCCCCGGTTCTGCGCCCGTTGTGGTTGTGCGCCGCTCGACAGGGCGACGAGCGCCGCCAACGTACCGACTGCGATCAAGGTCTTCATTACCGTGCGGCTCCCTATTGATTCGCGCGCTCGTGGCGCGACGTGACGATGTAATTGCGGATCATCGAGTTGTCCTCGTGGCAGGCGTACTCGAAAATCTCGTACTCGTCGTCGCGCTGCCACGGCAGCTCGACGGTCCAGGGCGCGGTCCATATCACGGGATCGTTGACCGTCGCCTGGTAGGTCAGGGTGTCGGGCCCCGTGCGCGTGAAGCGCTCCGTGAGCACGTATTGGTCGCTGATCGGCGTGTTGTTGAACGGTGGCGAGCCCACCGTGTGGATGTTCGTCGAGCTGCCCTTGCCGTTGAAGTTGCTGGTCTCGACGACGAGCGTGTCGCCTTCCCAGCGGCCGCGCGAATAGCCGAACCAAGCCGTCGCGCCGGCGTCGACGGGCTCGTCGGTGATCTTGACGACGCGCGCCTCGTGGATCATCTCGAGGCGAATCACGACGTAGCCCGGCGACTGGAGGATCTCGACGCCGTTGTTGTAGTACGCCGGCAGCATCGAGGCCGGCAGCCCGCGCGTGATGCAGCGGTCCCAGTTGTCGAAGTCGGTCCAGTGATCGAACGGGATGCTCATCCAGCCGCTGCGCATGAGCTCGCGGCGGCGCTCGCCTTCGGGCGTGAGCGCGGGCAACTGGCCGTTCGCCGGGTCGACGATGAGCGACGTCAGAGGGTTGGTCTTGCCCCACTCGACCCAGTGGCCCATGCCCATCTTGTTGGTCGCGATCTCGCGGTCGTAGCCGCCTTGGATGCCCGCGTACTGCTGCCCACGCGCCGCGGTCTCCTCGTCGGTGAGGAACCGGCGGTCGCCGAACTGCGCTGGGCGTTGCAGAGGAACGCCCGTCAGGTGCCCGACAGGCCACATACCGCGCAGGTCGGGCTCGCCCCATTCGGTACGCGGTTGTTGCCAAGCACCCTCCGCGGCGGTCGGCGCGGGAGCCTCGTCGTCCGCCGGCGCACATGAGGCCAAGGCGAACACTGCGAACGCTGGGATCAGCGAGCGGGACGCGTGCATACGGGCCTCTTGGGGTTCGTGTGTGGCGGGCTACGGCCCAAGATTGTCGAACACCGCGAACGCGATAGCAACGAACGGCGGGCCCGTCGCTTGGGTGCTGGTGTAGTACGCTTGCGCGCGTGAATACGCTTGCGGAGTGCCAGAACTGCGGCGCTGCCCTGTCGGGGCGTTACTGCGGCGCCTGCGGCCAAGCCGCCGACGTGCGGATCCCCACGCTGGGCCACGTCCTCGTCGACGCGCTTGGCGACATCTTGAGCTTCGATTCGCGCCTCTGGCGCAGCCTCACCACCCTCGTTTTGAAGCCGGGCCGGTTGACGATCCGCTACCTCGAAGGGCAGCGAGCGAAGTACACGCCGCCGTTTCGCATGTATCTGATGGCGAGCCTCGTGTTCTTCGTTCTCTTCTCGGTCACACGGCCCGACGCCGTGCAGACCATCGCGGGCGTCGGCGGTGTGCCCGCAGCAGGGGCGCCCGGCGACCGGGCTGCCGCGATCGAGTTCGAGCCCGCATTCGTCGACCTACCGGCAGCGACCGGCGAAGAACGGGTGAACCTCACCGCCGACGAGAACGGCTGGAGCTGCAACCTCGATGCGAACGTGGGCCCTGTGACGCGCGAGCGACTCGAGGCGGCTTGCGAGAAGATCGAAGCAGACAGCGGCGCCTCGTTCTCGCGCGCGTTCGCCGACAACTTCCCCGTGATGATGCTCGTCTTCATCCCGATTGTCGCAGTCCTCATGAAGGTGCTCTATGCGTTTTCGGGTCGTAAGTACGTCGAGCATCTGTTGTTCTTCGCGCACGCTCACACGTTCTTCTTCCTCGTCGCGATCGTGACAGTGCTGCTGTCGCAGCTCGGCACTCTCGTGCCATGGCTCGACCGGCCCATCTTCTACGTCTCCCTCCTGGTGTGGGCGTACTTTCCTGTGTATCTGTATCTCGCGATGCGTCACGTCTATCGCCAGGGCCACGCGTTGACGGCGGTGAAGTACGTCGTGCTCGGCGCCGGCTACATCGTGTCGTTCCTCGCGACGCTGCTCGGTCTCGTCCTCTACACGGCCATCACGCTCTAGCGCTCGGCGTTCAGTGCGCGCAGGGCGGCTTCGAACTCGCTCCAGGGCACGGGCGGACCGTGCACGGGCGCCAGTGTCTCGACGTCGAGCTTCATTCGTTCGACCTGCGTCGCGAGGCTCTGCATCGCGGGCAGCTGCGCGGCGCGCGGCGGCTCGTGGGTATCGAAGAGATCCGCTTGGAACGCGATCCGCTCCTGCGGCAAATACGCCATGAGCATGCCCTCGACGTGGCGCAGCGGCTGCACGTAGTAGACGCGCAGGATGCGGCTGTTGTCCGTGATGACGTAGTTCTCTTGCACAGCCTCGTAGTTGTAGCCTTCCGCCACCTCCGTCGGCGGCCAGCGCGAGACGATGTCGGGCGCGACGGTGCGCGGCTCGTAGCTCAACACGTCGCGGTTCAAAAACGGAATGTTCTTCATGTGCGCGACGATCGTCGCGCCGATGTGCAAGTACGTGCGCAGGCCGCCGATGTGATCGAAGTGCGGGTGGGAGCTCACTAGCCAGCGAATCGGTTTGCCGGGCGCGAG
>DATFFV010000080.1:0-6145 GCA_035249885.1 Gammaproteobacteria bacterium
ACGCACCGACGCAAACGCCGGCGGCACCGCCGCCGGCTCCTTGGCCGGGACACCGCGGTGCGCTGCTCGGCGGCGTCGCCATCGCAGCGGCCGCAATCCTCGCGCTCGGGATCGACGCCCTCTCGAGCCGCGGCGAAGCGAGCATCGAGGAGCGAGCCGCGGCGAGCACCGACCGAGCCGTGCGTCTGTTCCAAACACCTCCGGAGGGCGCGACCATCGTGTCGGGCGGAGTGCTATCCCCGGACGGAGAATCGCTGGCCTTCGTCGCGCGCGACGACAACGGCGGCGCGACCGCGCTGTGGCTGCGTACGCTGCACTCCGCGCAGCTCAAGCGCCTCGAGCGGACCGACGGCGCCTCCAAACCCTTCTGGGCTCCCGATTCGCGACGCCTCGGCTTCTTCGCCAACGGCGAGCTCATGACGGTCGATATCCGCGACGGCAACGTGCGCGAGGTCGCGTCGGTCGGCGTCAGCCCAGCCGGCGGCACGTGGGCTCCCGACGACACGATCCTCTACGCGGACTGGGCGAAGGGGCTCTACTCGGTCCGCGCTTCCGGTGCCGCGCCGGCTCTCGTTGCCGCGCTCGATCGAGCCCTGGAAGACATTGCGTTCTCCTGGCCCCATTTCCTGCCCGACGCCCGGCATTTTCTATTTCAGATCGTGAGCCTCGATGCGGCCCGCACCGGTGTCTACGTCGGCGACATCGACACGCGCCGCAGCTTCCGTTTGCTCGATACCGAATCGCCCGCGGTCTTCGCGCCGCCGCGCCATCTGCTGCACGTCGAGCACGACATGCTCATTGCGGAGGAGTTCGACGCGACGACCCTACGGCTCACGGGTCGCGCGGCGGTGCTGGCACGCGGCGTGTTGCCACCCTCGCTCTCGGACGACAACGTGGTCTCCGCGGCGGGCAACCTCATCGCTTACCGCCGAGGGGTCAGGCAGCAGCGGCTCACTTGGGTCGACCGCGCCGGCGAGGTGCTCGGCACGCTGCCGATGCCGGCCGTGATGTTCAACCCGCGGGTATCGCCCGACGGTGCGCACCTGCTCGCGACGAGCTCGGTGACGACCAACCCGGGGCTGTGGCTGGTAAACCTGTCGCGGCCGGAGTTCGAGCGAATCGAGATCGACGCTATCGCACCCCTGTGGTCACCGGACGGGACGCGTATCGCGTTCACGGCGCGCGGCGGGTTCGACTTGCTGATTCGCTCGTTTGCGAGCGCCGACTCGCGTCGCTTGACCAGCGACGGCGCGGTCAAGATATTGAACGACTGGTCCCCCGATGGAAATCACATCGTCTACACGCAGAGGGACGAGCACAGCGACCTGGATCTCTGGGGCGTCAAGCTCGACGACGGGTCGAGCTTTCCGATCCTCGCCACTCCGAACAACGAGCTGCAAGCTCGGCTCTCGCCGGACGGTCGTTGGATCGCGTACGTCGCCGACGATAGCGGCGAGCTCGAAGTCTACGTGCGGCGCTACCCCGAGCTAGGCGAGCGGCGCCAGGTGTCCGTCGGCGGCGGCGGACAGCCGCAGTGGCGCCGCGATCAGAGCGAGCTCTTCTATATTGCCCCCGACCGTACCCTCGTCGCCGTCGCGGTGGAAAAGGGTGAGTCGCCCTCCTTTGGCGCGCCGCAGCCATTGTTCCGTGCGCCGATGGCGGGCGGGCCGGACGACGCGCGCGACTACTACGCCACTGCCGCCGATGGCGGCAGGTTTCTCCTCGACAGCGCTTTCGGCGACGGCAACGACACCGCCATCACGGTGGTCGTCAACTGGTCCGCGGAGGCCGAGAGCTCGGCGACACACTCATCGCGCCGCCTCGAATAGGCGCCGCCGGCACGCGATTCCGGCACTCCGCCCTTGCGGCTCAGGGGACCCATTTCTCGGTGGCCCCTGGCAACTCGCGCGCTATGATTGGGTTCGCTTGCAGCAGGAAATGACCATGCGAAAGACAAGGCAAGTGGTGCACGGCGTTGCCGTCCTCGCAATCTCGTTCAGCGTCGTGGCGCAAGACCCCGGGCAGCGGCCCGCTGGTTTCAGCGATCCGTCGGCGACGGCAGAGCTGGAGAAGGTGTCGCAGACTCCCGGCGCCAAAGGCGACCAACAGCGGCACTATTTCTTCCAAGCTGCGGGCAAGGAGATGCCTTACCGGCTTTATGTGCCGCGGAGCTACGATCCGAACGTCGGCGCTCCCCTGATCGTGGCGTTGCACGGCTATGGCGGCAACCAGAATTACTTCTTCGATATCGTCGACGAACTGCCGGCGTTATGTGAGCAGTACGGAATCATCTTCGCTGCACCAATGGGGTTTGCCATCGACGGTTGGTACGGCGCCCCGTTGAGTATCCCCGGCGCCGCGCCGCGTAGTGGCGGAGGAGCGACGCCGACCACGGGCCGCAATCCCGACGAGGAGACGCGTTATCGCGACCTCAGCGAGCAGGACGTGCTCAACGTGCTCGAGATCGTGAACCGCGAATACAAGATCGATTCCGACCGGACCTACCTCATGGGTCATTCCATGGGCGGCTTCGGCACGTGGTGGCTGGGCCAGAAATACGCCGCCACCTGGGCGGCCATCGCGCCGATGTCGGGCGTCCTGCCGAACGTGGACTACCAGTTGCCGAAGCTCAGGGCAGTTCCGGTCATGGTCTCCATAGGCGGAGCGGAAAATCCGGCCTGGGTCGATGCGAGCCGCAAGCAGGTCGACACGATGCAGGCCCTGGGCATGACCACCGACTATTTCGAGCCCGACGGCGCAACCCATGGCGGCATGATCGCGCCGACGACGCCACGGGTCTTCGCGTTCCTCGCAAGACAGAAGAGAGTCCGCTAGGCGTCCGATTGAGCTCGACAGCGCGCGCCGGCGCCGGCGCCGGCTCAAAGTGCGCGCAGAAACGCGATGAGCTCGACGCGCTCGTCGGCGGTGAGCTCCAGGCCGAATTCGTGCCCCGGGATTGCGCGGCTCACCACGCCGGGCGGCGTGAAGCCCTTTGGCTCGTGAGTTTCGCGAAGGCGATCCGGGTCGAACATCTCCTCGAGACTCGCGACCGAGCCGTCGTGCAGGTAATGCCCTCGATACCAAAGGCCTTTGAGCGAGGGAACCTTGTAGAACCCCGTGCCCTTGCGCGTCCGAAGCGCCAAGCCGGGATCGGTGCGAACCGAGGTGCGGACGATGTCGAGGGGCGAATCGTCGGGCGGCGTGAATCCTTCTGCGAGGGTCAGCTTGTTGTTCGTGTAGAGCGGCGGCGTGTGACAACGCGCGCATCGCTCGCGCTCGAATATCTTCTGGCCCGCTTCCGCCCGCATGTCGAACGGATTCGGATTGGGCGGCGGCTGAAGCGAGTAGATATAGAGGGCGAGCGCGTAGAGCGCAGCATCCGGCAGCCGCGTGCGAAAGCGTTCGGTGCCCGGAAGAGTCATGCGCTGCCCCGCAAAGTCGATGTCGTCGGCGAAGCTCACGAGCGCCGCATAGCGCATGAGGTCGCCGATGTTGCGGTGCAGATGGGTGCCGGTGTGATCGATGTATTTGCGCTCCTTCATGCCGATGAGGTCGGGGATCTTGGCGGGATAGAGGATGCTGCCGTTCCAGCGCGCCACGCCGCCGCCCCTGATGCCTGCGCCGATGTAAGCGTTGAACCCGGCGCCGGTGATTTCTCGCAGCCTCTCACCGGAGGGATCGTGGACCCAGGGGGCGCCGTAGGCCTGGTAGGCCGCATCGCCGATCGAGCCGGTCAGTGCGAACGGCACTTCGCCAGGAAGCGTGTGCTCCGCTTCGCGTATAGCGGAGCCGATACCGTTGCGAAAGTTGTTCGGAATCGCAAACGACGAAGCCCCCGGCACGGGCGTGTTGTCGGGCAAGTACAGCAGATGGCACGCGCTGCAGTTCGTGAGCCCTACCGCCACGCCGTCCTTCGTCGGCACCCAGCGCAGGCCGTTGATCGTGCCGTCGGGCAACGGGCCGGCGCCGCGCGCCTGCATGGCCTCGAGACTGCGGGCCATGGCGATGACCTTAAGGTCGAGTGTCTTGAGCACGACGGCGTCGAGAAACACGCGCTCGCCGGCGGCGATCCAGTCCGGTTGCGTGACGAGCTTGTCGGGCTCGAACAAGGGTTGCGGACCCACGGATTGAATGTGCTCCCAGTAACCTGCCGGCTCGCGATCCGGCATGTACAGCGGATAGCTGAGGAGATTCTCCTCCGGGATTGCGTAGTAGTCCGCGGCGGACATGTGCGTTGGAGCCTCACCGAGAGCGGCCAAGGGTGTCGCCCAACCTGCGAGCTCGGACTCGTCCCACACCCGAGGGATGTCGGGGCGCCAGGTGCGTATCGTGTGATACGTGATTGCGATAGCGATACCGGCTGCGGCGAGCGCCAGGGCGGTCGCCAGCACCGTCACACGACCCTTCCCAAGCACGCGGCGTGCCATTCCCTTGTCTGACGGTTCTTGCCGCGGCATCGCGAGAGCGCTGGTCAGCGGTTCGGCAACGCAAACACCCAAATCGTCGCGCTCCGCACGATCGGCAGATCGATCTCGGGCGTCAGCATCGGAAACGTGAGCGCATGGGCCGATCCGTGGCCCACGGTGATCGCGACGTATTGCTTGCCGTCGACGGCGTAGCTGATCGGCGCCGAGCTCGGCACGTCGTTCAATTTCGCCTGCCAGAGAGCCTTGCCCGTCGCGTCGTCGTAGGCCGTGAAGACGCGGTCGAGCGCGCCGGCGAACACGAGCCCGCCCGCCGTGGTCAACACGCCCGTCGTTTGCGGCGCGCGCTGGCGCTGCGTCCACAGCGTTCGCCGCGTCGTGAGGTCGATGGCCTGGATGCGGCCGTAGCGCCCGTCGCCGTTCAACGGCGGGCGAATCGTCCAGCGCACGCCGGTCGACAGCGAGCCGCGCTGGTCCTGCGCCACGGGCGTGAGGTCCATGCACGACTCCACGAGCGGCACGTATAGCACCTTGGTCGCGGGATTGATCGACGCCGGCACCCAGCTCTTGGCCCCACCCGCATGCGGGCACACGACGATCGCCCGCTCGCGTGACGGGATGAGCTTGGGATCGATCGTCTTCGCGCCGGTGCGCGGGTCGATGGCCGTGATGAAGTTCTGCAGCCCGAGATCGATCGAGAACAGATAACCGCCACCCCCGTCGAGATCGAGCGCGTCGTAGATCGCCTCCTTGCCCGCCGTCACGAGCACGCGACGGTCGCGGCCGTCGATCGGCAGCGTCAGCAGTTGCCGCTCGAACGCCCAGTCGAAGTCCCATTGGTCGTTCGGCACGTGCTGGAAGTGCCAGACCAGCTTGCCGTCGTCGGGGTTCAGCGCGATCGTCGCGTTCGTATACAGCGCTTCGTTCGACACGCCGCGCTGCGCGACCGGGTCGCGCAGCGGGCCCGTGTCGTAGGTCGGCGCGGGGCCGAAAAACGCGAGATTGCGTTCGGCGTCGTAGCTGCCGGCCGTCCAGACCGAGCCGCCCGTGCGTCGCTCGAGCGGCAGGCCGTTCCAGCTGTCGCCGCCGGGCTCGCCGGGTCGCGCGATCGTGTAGAAGCGCCACGCTTCCTCGCCGGTCCCGGCGTCGAGCGCCACGATGTAGGCGCCGCCAGGCACCTGACCGTTGACGCCCTGCATGACCTTGCCGCGGGCGACGAGCGGCCCGCCGCTCAACCCGAAGCCGCTGCCGGGCGTCGTGATCGAGGTATCCCATACGACGCCGCCCGTTCCGACGTCGAGCGCGACGACGTGGACGTCCGAGGTGCCGAAGTAGATCCGGTCGCCATAGAGCGCCAGGTTGCGCTTGACCGTCGGGCGCGACGTGCTCGGCAGCTCGCGCGCGTAGTGCCACAGCTCATCGCCCGTGGCGGCGTCGAACGCCTGCACGTGATCGCCGAACGAGTGCACGTAAATGACGCCGTCGTGGACGAGCGGCGTGGCTGTGTTCGGCCCCGCGGGCAGCGACAACGACCAGGCGAGCTGCAGCGTGCCGACGTTGCTCTTGTCGATGCTCGCGAGCGGCGAGAAGCCGAGCCCATCGTGCGTGCGCCGCCAAGTCAGCCAATCGTTGGGCGATGGGTTCGCGAGCAACGCGTCGGTCACGGCAGCGACCGCCGTCGCTCGGTTCGCGGGCGCGGGCCACGCCGGCAGCTCGACGCC
>DATFFV010000081.1:0-3462 GCA_035249885.1 Gammaproteobacteria bacterium
TCGGTACGAACCGCGGGGCAAGCAACGCGCCGAGCACGATGCCGAGCGCCAGGAACAGCGTGAGGTCGGCGACGTCGGCCGAGGTCTGCGTCGCGAGCACTGCGGGCGCCCAGGCGACGAGCAGCAGGCGCAGCACGGCCGAGCAGCACGCTGGGCTTGGAGCGGCTGTCGGCGAACGCGCCGACCCACGGCGCGAGCACGACGAACGCCACGAGAAACGCCGCCTGGAGCGCCGGCACGTACCACGCGCCGCGCGGCGACTCGAAGAGCATCGCGATGGCCGTGAACAGGATCGCGTTGTCGGCGAGCGCCGTGAGGAACTGCGCGCCGAGCAGCACGGCGACGGCACGGCTCATGGCACACCGCGCTCGCCGCGCGGCAGCGCCGCCTCGACGAGCACGTGCACGGCCGGATAGTCGGCCTTGCCGCTGCCGAGCAGCGGAATGGCGTCGACGACGACGAGTCGCTTCGGCACGTGGAGCTCGCTCATGCCGTCCTCTTTGGCGCGCGCCGAGAGCTCCTGGCGCTGCGCCTTTGGGCGCGTCGTGACGAGGATGAGCTGCTCGCCCTTCTGGAAATCGGGCAGGCTCACGCAGGCGTGCTGCGTTTCGGGCCATGCGCGCGTCGCGAGCTCCTCGACGGCCGTCAGCGACACCATCTCGCCGCCGATCTTCGCGAACCGCTTCGCGCGGCCCTGGATCGTGATGAAGCCTTCGGCATCGATCGTCACGATGTCGCCCGTGTCGTACCAGCGCGGACCGCGCGCCGTCGACGGCGGCTGCACGACGCCGGGCTTGTCGTGCTTCAAATAGCCGAGCATGACGTTCGGACCGCGCACGGAGAGCCGCCCGCCTTCCACGCCTTCCACGGGATCGAGCGCGTAGTCGATGCCGGGCAGCAGGCGGCCCACGGTCCCGGGCTTCGAGTCGATCGGCGTGTTGATCGAGATGCCAGGGCTCGTTTCCGTGGCGCCGTAGCCTTCGAAGATCTGCACGCCGAACTTGTCGGTCCAGATGCGGCGCGTCTCGTCCTTGAGCTTCTCGGCGCCCGCGAACACGTAGCGCACGCTGTAGAAATCGTAGGGATGCGCGAAGCGCGCGTAGCCCGCGAGGAACGTGTTGGTGCCGAACATGATCGTCGCGTTCACGTCGTAGGCCATCTCGGGGACGATGCGGTAGTGCAGCGGCGACGGATAGAAGAACGTCCGCATGCCCGACAAGAGCGGCAGCAGCGTGCCGGCCGTGAGCCCGAACGAGTGGAACATCGGCAGCGCGTTCAGGATGACGTCCTGGGCGCCGAAGTCGATGCGCGCCGCCACCTGCTCGCGGTTGGCGAGCACATTGGCGTGCGAGAGGACGACGCCCTTGGGCGTGCCCTCCGAGCCCGACGTGAACAGCACGATCGCCGCGTCGTTGGGACGCACGCGTTGACGCCGATAATTGAACGCGGCGAAACGGTTCGTGAGCGCGGCCTTGATCTTGCGCCACGGTGTCACGCGCTCGCGCACGTCCTCGAGGTAGACGACGGTCGCGATCTCGCGCAGGCGCGCGACGACGTGCTCGAGCTTGGCCGCAACGACGAACCGCTCCGACGTGTAGATGCGGCGAATCTGCGCGGCCTCGCACGACGCCACCAGGCTCTTCACGCCCAGCGTGTAGTTGAGCATGGCCGCGACGCGCCCGCGCGACTGCAAGCCGAACAGCGTGGCCACGGCGGCGATCGCGTTCGGCAGCATGACTCCGACGGCCTCGCCGCGGCGCGTCTGCTCCGCTATGAGCCCGCCGAGCAAGAGCACGCGCGTGATGAGCCCGTCGTACGTGAGCGGCACGCGCTCGACGTCCTCGACGATGACGTGCCGGCCGCCGTGCACGCGGCGCGCGTCGAGCAGCGCGCGGAACAGCGTGCGGTTGAAGTTCGACGTCGCGAACATCATCTCGGTCATGAGGTCCGCGAGCAGCTTACCTGCGACGCGGCGGCGCTCGCGGCCGCGAATTTCGTCGGAAATCTCGAGCCGGCGCGGCGGCAGGATCGTCAGCGTGACTCGCGGAAACCAACGCAGTCGGACGCGGCCGCGCAACCGCGAGAACGGTGTGTACTGCGCGCCGTCGATGCGCACGGGGAGAAGCCTCGCGCCCGACTTGTCGGCGACGAGCCCCGGACCCGGGTAGATCTTCATGAGCGAGCCCGTGACCGTGATGCGCCCTTCGGGAAAAATCGCGGCGCGCTTGTCCTGCTCGATGTAGCGGATCAGCGATTTCAGCGAGTAGGGGTTCGTCGGATTCAGGGGGAACGCGTCGACCAACTTTCGCAGCGGCTGCATCCACCAGCGCTTCGCGATCTCGGTGTTGACCGCGAACGTGAGTCGATCCGGGAGGAAGACAGCGAGCAGCGCCGCATCGAGAAACGAAGTGTGATTGGCGACGATGAGCACGCGCTTGCCGGCCGCCTCGTAGTGCTCGAGGCCGGTCACCTGCACGCGATACGCGAGCTTCAAGACGCTGCGCAACAACCACCGGCCGAGAGCGACCGCCATGTTTCTTGCTTCCCCAGGGTTGCGACGGCATAACCATGCACGCGCGCCCGCGCGCACGCAATCGGCACCGCTATCTGTTGGCGGCCATGGATGGCCGACATGCAACAAATGCAGGAGCAATTTGCGGCTGCCCGCCAGGGATGGCGGGCATGCAACAAATGCAGGAGCAATTTGTTGCCTAGTGGACGGCCTGGAGCGGCCGCGGCTTGTCCACGGCGTAGCCTTGGACGAAATCGACGCCGAGGTCGCGCAGCGCCTCGAACGACATCTGGTCCTCGACCTGCTCGGCGACGACCTGGAAATCGAGCGTGCGCGCGAGCTTGACCATGGCGGCGATCATCTCCCGATTCACGCTGTCGGTTTCGAGGTTGCGGGTGTAGGTGCCGTCGATCTTCAAATAGTCGAGCGAGAGGTTCTTCAAGTTCGCGAACGAGCCGATGCCGCTGCCGAAGTTGTCGAGCGCGAAGCGGCAGCCGATGCCGTGCAGCACGTTGATGAAGCGCTGCGCCTGATCGAGCTGGGCCACGACGGCCGACTCGCGCACCTCGAAGCAGATGCGCTCGGGGCTGACGCCCGTGTGGTCGAGCACGTCGACGATGAACTCGAGGAAGTCGTCGTCGCTGAGCGTCTGCGCCGACAGATTGATGTTGCACGTGCGCCCGACGGGCAGATGCGGCAAGCCGCCCGCGATCGCGGCAAGGGCCGTCTGCACGACCCAGCGGTCGATGTGTGACATGAGCTGGTAGCGCTCCGCCGACGCCAGGAAGTGCACGGGCAGGATGATTTCACCCGCGTCGCCACGCATGCGCAGCAGCACCTCCGCGGCCGGACCGCTGCGATTGCGCCCGCCCATGGCCACGATCGGTTGGACATAGAGCTCGAAGCCGTTCTCTTTGAGGGCGCGCTGGAGGCGTTGCAGCCACTGGATC
>DATFFV010000082.1:0-5908 GCA_035249885.1 Gammaproteobacteria bacterium
GAGGAGGCGCAGCAGCCGCAGGACCTGCGGTTCGACGTCGACGGGCAAGTCTTGCCTGCGAAGCTCGAATCGAGCCGTATCGAGAACACAGTCACCAAAACGGTAGCGCATGACAAGTGATCCGACCGGTCACACATCGCCGGCCGAGCTTAGCAGATGCGGCTCCGCCGCCGTCGGCCAGAGAATTTCAGTTGGTCGTCGACGGGTTCTTTTCGCGCGAGCCGCCGGTGGGGCGATGGACGATCTCCTTGGCCACTCGATCACGTATCGAGTGGCGGTGGGTCCGCGTGCCGGGCAGAAGGTGTTCACGCTGCAAACCGTACCGGCCGGGGAGGGAGAGGCTGGGACAGGAGTTGCGCAGTACGCGGGGTTCTCGTTACACGCGGGTATCGGCGTCGAAGCCGAACAGCAAGCGAAGCTCGAAAGGCTCGCCCGCTACGTGAGCCGGCCACCGGTGGCGGAGGAGAAGTGTATCGAGCGGTTCGTGCCCTCATGACGCCAACCGTCGTACCGCCACGACCGGTTGGCTTCACTGCCGAGACCGGTCGTCGACTGACGGTGCACGATGAGCGGAGTGGAGGTCGCTCAGAGCTTGGTCGGGTTCGGCGCGTCGCCGTAGATGACCTTGGGGTCGAACACTTTTTCTTTCTCGGTGAACTCGAGCGGCTTTGAGCCCTTGCCCAGCGGGATGCGCCGGTAGAAGCACGTGCGGTAGCCGACGTGGCAGCTCGCGCCGCCGCCCGCGACTTCGACCTTGAGCCAGACGCAATCCTGATCGTCGTCGATCATGAGCTCGGTGACTTTCTGCACGAGGCCGCTCGTCGCGCCTTTGTGCCAGAGCACTTGGCGGCTGCGGCTCCAGTAGTGCGCCTCGCCCGTCTCGATGGTCTTGCGCAGCGCCTCGGCGTTCATGTAGCCGACCATGAGCAGCTCGCCCGTGGCGGCGTCGGTCGTGACGGCGGGCATGAGCCCGTCGGCGTCGAATTTCGGCGCGAGCTGCGCGCCTTCCTCGACTTGCTCGACGCTCGTGCGCGTCGCGAATTCGTTGGCCATGACAGCGTCCGTCCTTGTAGTCGCCCGAAATTATAGGCGTTTTCGCGTGTGGCCACGCGGTCGCCGCAGCCGGCTTGGTATCATGGCGGCCGTCGCGACGTACCCACGCTTTGGCACCCATGGCCCTCGTTCTCCATAACACTCTGACCCGGACCCGCGAGCGCTTCGAGCCGCGCGATCCGAAGCGCGTGACGATGTACGTCTGCGGCCCGACGGTCTACAACTACGCCCACATCGGCAACGCCCGGCCGCCTGTCGTGTTCGACGTGCTCGCGCGGCTGCTGCGTTTGCGCTACGGCCTCGTCTACGCTCGCAACGTCACGGACGTCGACGACAGGATCAACGAAGCGGCGAGAGTCGAAGGCGTGCCGATCGGTGAGATAACGAAGCGCTATCTCGCCTCGTTCCACGACGATCTCGAGATCCTCGGCGTCGAGCCGCCCGACGTCGAGCCGCGCGTTACGGAAACGATCCCGGAGATCATCCGGCTCATCGAGAAGCTCATCGCGGGCGGGCATGCCTACGCGGCCGAGGGCCACGTGCTGTTCGACGTGCCGAAGTACCCCGAGTACGGCGCGCTGTCGGGCCGCGACCCCGAGGACATGCTGGCCGGCGCGCGCGTCGAGGTCGCACCGTATAAAAGGAATCCCGCCGACTTCGTGCTCTGGAAGCCGTCGCCGCCCGAGATCGTCGGCTGGCCGAGCCCGTGGGGGCGCGGGCGGCCCGGCTGGCACATCGAGTGCTCGGCGATGAGCGAGCGTCATCTCGGTGAAACCATCGACATTCATGGTGGCGGCGTGGATCTCGTGTTTCCGCACCACGAGAACGAGGTCGCGCAGAGCACGTGCGCGCACGGCGGTGCACGCTACGCGCGTTTTTGGCTCCACAACGGTCTCGTGAACGTCAACGGCGAGAAGATGTCGAAGTCGCTCGGCAACGTGAAGCTCGTGCGCGACGTGCTCGCGACGCACGGCGGCGAGACGGTGCGGCTCGCGCTGCTCACGGCCCACTATCGCCAGCCGCTCGATTGGACCGAGCAGCTCGAGACGGAGTCGCGCCAGAAGCTCGACCGCCTCTACGGCGCGTTGCGCGGCGCCGGCGTCACGGGCCCGCTCGTGAGCACGCCCGGCGTCGTGCCGCCCGCGGCCGTGCTCGCGGCGCTCGAGGACGACTTGAACACGCCCGAGGCGCTGGCCGCGCTGTTCGAGCTCGTGCGCGCGACGAACCGCGCGACGGATTCAGCAGAGAAGCGCGCGCTCGCCGAGTCGCTGCGCGCGGGCGGGGCAATGCTCGGCCTGCTAACGCAGCACCCCGAGGCCTGGTTCAAAGGGTCGATGTCTGCGCACGGATCTCTCGAGATCAAGGGCTCGGGGGACCTCACGGCAGCGCACGGATCGATCACGGGCTCGGCTGAGGTTACGGCGGGCGGCGGCGACGCGGAGATTGACTCCTTGGTCAAGCAGCGCGACGCTTTCAGGCGCGAACGCAACTTCGCGGAGGCCGACCGCATTCGTAAGGAGCTCGCTGAGCAGGGCATCTTGATCGATGACGTTGACGGAAAAGGCCGCTGGAAGCGGGCGCGCTAGCTGTGACTAACGCCGTCCGCACACTGTTGCTCGGCCTCATTCGCCTCTACCAGCTCACGCTGTCGCCTTGGCTCGGGCGGCAGTGCCGCTACGAGCCCACCTGTTCCCATTACGCGACCGAGGCCATCGAGCGTTTCGGCGTGCGCCGCGGCGCCTGGCTGGCCGTGAAACGCCTCGGCCGCTGCCACCCGTGGGGGCGCTCGGGTTACGATCCCGTACCGGCCGTCGACAACGTGGCCGCAAGGGGTTCCTAGGTTTGGACCGCAAATTGCTCGACTTCATCTGCTGCCCGGTCTCGCGCTCGTCGCTCGAGCTGCTGCCCGAGCGGGAGCTCGCGCAGCTCAACGAGGCCATCGCCTCGAAGCGCATCCGCAATCGCGAGGACACGCTCGTCGACGCGCCGCTGTCCGAGGCGCTCGTGACGCGCAGCGGCAAGCTCATCTATCCGATCCGCGACGGCGTGCCGCTGCTGCTCGAGGAAGAAGCCATGGCGCTGCAACAGCTCGAGGGGCAGTAACCCGATTTGAAGATTCCGTTTCGTCAACTCGAGCGCCACCTCACCGACCGTTTGGCCAAGGCCTACATCGTCGCGGGCGACGAGCCGCTGCTCGTCGACGAGGCGCTCGAGCAGCTGCGGGCTGCGGCCATGCGCGCGGGCTTCACGAGCCGCGAGCTGCACACGGCCGAGCGCAACTACCGCTGGACCGATCTCTTGGCCGGCGCCGACAACTTGTCGCTGTTCGCGACGCGCAAGATCGTCGAGATTCGGCTTGGCGCCCCGAAGCCCGGCGACGAGGGCTCGAGCACGATCGCCGCGCTGTGCGAGCGCCAGGATCCCGACACGCTGCTCATCGTCGCGGTCGGCGCCAAGCTCGATTCGACCGCGAGCCGCTCGCTGTGGGTCAAGAGCGTCGAGGAGCACGGCGTGGTCGTCGAGATCTGGCCCATCGAGCGCAACGAGCTGCCGCGTTGGATCCAGCAACGCGCGGCCGCGGTGAAGCTCAAGCTCACGAGCGCCGCGGCGCAGTCGCTCGCGGAGCGCGTCGAGGGCAACCTGCTCGCGGCCGATCAGGAGATCAAACGGCTCGCGCTCACGGCCGTGGGCCGCGAGGTCGACGAGGCCGAGGTGCTCGAGTTCGTAGCCAACAACAGCCGGTTCGACATTTTCGGGCTCGCCGACGCCGTGCTCGCGGGCGAGACGGGCCGCGCGTTCAAGATTCTCTCGGGACTGCGCGCCGAAGGCGTGCACCCCGTGCAGATCAGCTGGGTGCTGAACCGCGACATCAGCCTGCTCGCGCGCGTCGAGTACGCTGTGCGCCACGGCGACAACGTCGACGGCGTGCTCATGAAGAACGGCGTGTGGCGGCGGCGCCAGCCGCTCGTGAAGCAGGCGCTCAACAAGTTCAGGGCGCCGCGCCTGCGCGCGCTGCTCGCCGAGGCCGCGCGCGTCGATGCCGCGCTCAAGGGCGTGTTCCCCGCCGAGCCCTGGACGACGCTCACCGATCTGCTCGTCGCGTTGCTGCGCCCGCCCGAAGGCGCGAGGGCCCGCTGATCGAATGCGACCCATCGGCATCTTCGGCGGCACGTTCGATCCCATCCACTACGGCCACCTGCGCACGGCGCTCGAGCTCAAGGTGTTGCTCGACTTGGGCGCGGTGCATTTCGTGCCGTGCGCCAATCCGCCGCACCGCACGATGCCGATGACCGACGGCGGGCTGCGCCTGCGCATGGTCGAGGCTGCGATTCGCGGCGAGGCTGGTTTCGTCGCCGACGATCGCGAGCTTACGCGCGCCGGCGTGTCGTACACGATCGACACCTTGCAGAGCTTTCGCGCGGAGCTCGCGGGCCGTTCGCTGTGTCTGCTGCTCGGCATGGACGCGTTCTTGGGTCTACCCGAGTGGCGCCGCTGGCAAGAGCTCACGACGCTCGCCCACATCGTCGTCGCGCACCGGCCCGGTTGGCAGGCGCCGACGACGGGGGTGCTCGGCGCGCTGCTCAAGGAGCGCGGCGCACGGGACGTGGCCGAGCTCGCCGCGCTGCCCGCGGGCCGCATTCACGTTCAGCCCGTGACGCAGCTCGAAATCTCTTCGACCGACTTGCGCGACTCGCTGCGTGCGCGCCGCGACCCTAAATTCCTCGTGCCCGACAGCGTTCGGGAGATCATCCTCGACACGGAGTGTTATGCCGAATCCCTTTAAGAAAAGACCGACGCGCCCGAAGCCCCGGGCGGACTTGAGTGCTCCTCGCAGCAAAGGCGCGAAGCGCGCCAAGCCGAAGAAGGGGCCGAAGTCGCTGTTGCAGCTCGTCTCGAGCGCGCTCGACGGGCTCAAGGCCGCCGACGTCCAAGTGCTCGACGTGCGGCATCTGACCACGGTCACCGACACGATGGTGATCGCGAGTGGGCGCTCGGATCGGCACGTGCGCGCCATCGCCGCGGCCGTCGTCGAGCAGTGCAAGAGGGCGGGTCACGGGCCGCTCGGCGTCGAAGGCGAGCGCTCGGGCGAGTGGGTGCTCGTCGATCTCGCGGACGTCGTCGTGCACGTGATGCTGCCGCGCGTCCGCGAGTTCTATAGCCTCGAGAAGCTCTGGGACTTGCCGGCGCGCGTCGAAGACGCCGAGGCTGTTTCTTAGCGCACGGCTCGCCCAATGCTGCGCCTGGCGTTGATCGCGGCGAGCAACCGCCAGCCGGACTGGGTGGATGCGGGCGCCGACGATTACGCGGGTCGGCTGCGCGGCCGCTGCACGCTCGAGATCAAGACCGTGCCGCTCGCGCGGCGCACGGCGAGCACCGCAGTCGAGCGCGCCGTGGCCGACGAGGGCGAGCGCCTGCTCGCGCTCGTGCCGTCCGACGCGCACGTCGTGGCGCTCCTCGAGAACGGCAAGCCGTGGAGCACTAAAGACCTCGCCGCGAAGCTCGAAGCCTGGATGCTGCGCGGCGCGCCCGTGTGCCTGCTCGTCGGCGGCCCCGACGGCCTGAGCCCGGCCTGCGTCGCGCGCGCCAACGAGCGCTGGTCTTTGTCGAACCTCACGCTCCCACACGGCCTCGTGCGCATCGTCGTCGCCGAAGCCCTCTACCGCGCCTGGTCGCTATTGGAGAACCACCCCTACCACCGCGCTTAAGGGAGGTGCCGGTATCTAGGCGCGACGCGCAGTCCCTCGTATAGTGCTTTGAATGAGAAAGGATTTCGTGTACCTGGCCTCGGCCTCGCCGAGGCGCGGCGAGCTGCTGCGCCAAATCGGCGTGAGTTTCCAAGTCCGGGCCGCGGCCA
>DATFFV010000083.1:0-11525 GCA_035249885.1 Gammaproteobacteria bacterium
GCTGCGTTGGTGTCCGCGCCCACGGGCGCGCAGCCTGCGGCCGGCGACTGGGCAGCGCTCGCCGAGCTGCCGGACCTCGGCGGCGTCTGGGTGCCCGACGTCGCCGACCAGCGGCGCAAGGAACGCAGCGAACAGCCGCCCTGGACGCCCGCGGCCAAAGCGCAGATCGACTTCCTATTCGGCGAGGATCGCGCCGGTCGCCCGAAACTGATTCTCGACCACTGCCTGCCGCACGGCATGCCAAGCTGGATGCTCATCACGCACAATGCCATGGAGATCCTGCTCACGCCGGGGCGCGTCACGATGCTCGGCGAAGGCGACGGCAACCGGTTGCGGCGCATCTACACCGACGGGCGGGCACATCCCGAGGATCCCGACCTCACGATCCACGGCCATTCGACCGGGCACTGGGACGGCGAGACGCTCGTCGTCGATACCGTGGGCATCATTCCGCAGTCGTACATCGCGCTCAGCGAGGGCGTCGGCATCCCGAACAACGGCGGCATGCACATCGTCGAGCGCATCGGGCTCCCGGACGCCGACACGCTCGTCGTCGAGCTCACGATCGCGGCGCCCAAGGTGCTCGCCGAGCCGTGGACGACGACGCGGCGCTGGGTGCGTCGGCGAGGCGAGCTCTACGACCTCGTCGAAGGGCAATGCGTGCAGGGCGAGCTCGTCGAGAGGGTCGACGAGCACGGCAACGCCGTGTTCCAGCGCGCGCGGACGACGGACGACGGCAGCGTGCAGATCGGCCGCTGACCCAAGGAAGCGACGTGAGCGCAAATCCTCGATCTCTCGTCGTTACGGTAACCATGCTGGCCGCGTTACCCGCGGGTGCGCACCATTCGACGAGCATGTACGACCGCGGCGCGCCGATCACGATCGCGGCCGAGGTCGTCGAGTTCCGCTGGGTGAACCCGCACTCCCATCTCACGATCATCGATCGCTCGCCGGGCGCCGAAAGCGTCGCGAAGACGTGGTCGATCGAGATGTCGAGCCCCGGCGTGCTGACGCGGTCGGGTTTCACGAAGCGCACCTTCAACCCGGGCGACCGGATCACGCTGACGTTCGGCCCGCTGCGCAACGGCGAACCGGGCGGCATCTTGGTGCGGGCCGCGCTCGCCGACGGCAGGGTCATGACCTATAGCGTCGAGCTGCCGACGGAGTAGCGCTGCGTAGTCTCAAATCCTGACCGCTGCAGCCGAAGCGGCGCTTACCGCATCTAGTAGACGTAGCCCTTGAAAAGAGGTACGTAACCGTGCGGATCACTCTCGTCGCTCTAGCGTTATTCGCCGCCTCACTTTGCATATTCGTTGCCTCGGGCCAGTCGGTGGTCCCGCGAATCACGGTGTCAGGGAATGGATTTGTAGTGTCCGGCTCGGCGGAGACGTTCACGCCTTGGGGCTTCAACTACAATCAAGACTGGGAGCACCGCTTCATCGAAGATTACTGGGGCGATGAATGGAGCAGAGTCGAGGAAGACTTCGACGAGCTTCAAGCCTTGGGCGCGAATGTCGTTCGCATCTACCTTCAGTATCGGAGGTTCATGGATGGACCGACCTCTCCCAACGAAATCAATCTGTCGCGCTTGAAGGATCTCGTGATCCTGGCCGAGGACCGCGGCATCTACCTCGATATCGTGGGGCTCGGAAGCTTTCGCCCAGAAGAGGACCCCGCGTGGTATGTGGATCTGTCCGAACCGGAGCGGTGGGCTGCCCAAGCCACCTTTTGGGAGACGATTGCAGAAACGTTGGCGGATAGACCGGGAGTCTTTGCGTTCAATTTAATGAACGAACCCGTGGTTTCGGGTGAGCGACTGGAGCGAGGGGCCTGGGTACACCCTGACGAGATAGAGGGTCTGCACTACGTCCAATACATCAACCTCGATCCTAATGGCAGGAATCGCGCGGACATTGCGGTCGCCTGGATTCGGCAAATGAAACGGGCTATCAGAACGCACGACCGTCAGAGGCCGATAACCGTTGGCATGTTCCCCCTCCTCGGGTCGGTGGACGCCACCGGATTCTCTCCGCGGCGCCTGGCTGCCGAGCTCGATTTCATCAGTGTTCACGTCTATCCGGAGACCGGCCGCAGCGATGAAACTTTGGAGCTTCTCGAGGGGTACGACGTCGGGTTACCGATTCTTATCGAGGAAATTTTTCCGCTGAATATCGGACTCGACGAATATCGCAGCTTCTTGGATAGCTCACGCGAAATCGCGGACGGGTGGGTTAGCTTCTACTGGGGCGAGACGGCAGAGGAGCTCGCCGCACGCGCTGAGCCCAGAGCCGGTCTAGTCCGAGATGCCATAGTCGTGTTCGAAGAGTTCAAACCGCGATAGCGGGCCTCCGCCTCACAGGCAATCGACTTGCCACCCGTGTCCCGCCGAGCGCCGCCTTGCTACGCTCACTCTTTGCACCGCCACATCGGGGGAAATGGCACCAATGAGAATCCCAATAGTCGCCGCCCTGTTTGCCGCGTTTCCTGTCGTCACAGAGGCGCAAACCTCGCTGCCGCCCGACATCCACCCCGTCACGCTGTCGCGGCTGCCGCCGGTCACGCCCGAAGATCTCGACGAGGAAGCACGCCGCCTGCTCGCGGCGCGCGAGAACTTCACGCCGGGGCCGGGCCCCACGCACATCACGGTCTACAGCCCGCGCGATCGCTCGCTCGGCGTGCCGACGGGCCAGTTGAGCCCCGTGGGCCCGCGGCTCTTCCAGCTCGCAGTGCTGATCGCGGCGCGCGAGATCGACCAGCAATACGAATGGTCCGCGCACGAGCCCGCGGGACTTCGGCAGGGTCTGGAGCAGCGGGTCATCGACGTCGTCAAGTACGACCGCGACGTCGCGGGGCTCGACGACAAGGACGCGACACTCATCACGTTCGGCCGCACGCTGCTGCGCGAGCACCGCGTGAGCAGCGAGCTCTGGGCCGAGATGGTGAGCCACTTCGGCCGCCAGCACACGGTCGATCTCATGTCGATCATGGGCGACTACTTGCGTGTCGGCATCATGCTCAACGCCGTCGATCAGCACCTGCCGCCGGGACGAGAAGCGCTGCTGCCGCCGCTCGAGCGCTAGGGACTGCGCGCCTTGCGAGCGCACTTCCACGCGGTCCGCGCATGGGACGTCTTGCGTATACCGCGCGCATGAGCCGATCGGACCAAGGCCGCCTCGCCGCCCGCGGCCAAGCCCGCCGCTTCGCCGAAGCAACATCGTGGTCGAGATCCTTAAGCTGCGAGGCACGCCATGGCGAGCGAGACCGCAATCAAAATCTTCACGACCTGTCCCGTGTCGGCCGCCGAGGAGCCCAAAGCGGGTAGGCGCCGGCTCGAGGATGTGGCCGTTTGGAGCGAGCAAGCCGGCTGCGAGGGCATCCTGGTGTTCTCGGACAACCGCCAGCTCGACGCTTGGCTCGTGTCGCAAACGATCATGAGCGTCACACGCCAACTCTGTCCGTTGGTCGCGATCCAACCGGCCTACATGCACGCATATTCGGTCGCGAAGATGATTGCGTCGCTCGCGTTCCTGCACGGCCGCCGCGTGTATCTCAACATGGTGGCCGGCGGGTTCAAAAACGACCTGGCGGCTCTCAACGATGCGACGCCGCACGACGAGCGCTACGTGCGGCTCGTCGAGTACACGAGCATCGTGCAGAACCTATTGCGTAGCCCGGAGGCCGTGACTTTCGACGGCAAGTACTACCGCGTCACGAACTTGAAGCTCACGCCGGCGCTACCGGCCGACCTCATGCCCGGCGTGATGGTCTCGGGGTCGTCGGCTGCCGGCCAGGACGCCGCGCGGGTGCTCGGCGCCACGGCCATCGAGTACCCCACGAATTCCGCCCCGAGTCCGGCCACGGGCGTCGTAAGCGGCGGGCGCGGCATCCGCATCGGCGTCATCGCACGCGGCACCGACGACGAAGCTTGGGCCGTGGCACACGACCGTTACCCCGAGGATCGCAAAGGACAGCTCACGCGCAAGCTCGCGTCGAAGGTGTCCGACTCGAGCTGGCACCAAAAGCTCGATGCGCTCGCGGACGCCGGCACGGACGACACACAGGGCCCCTACTGGCTCGTGCCGTTCCAGAACTACAAGGCAATGTGTCCCTATCTGGTTGGCAGCCACGAACGCATCGCCGGCGAGCTCGCGGGTTACGTCGATCGCGGCTTCACGACCTTCATCCTCGACGAGCCGAGCAGCGAGGAGGAGATGCGCCACGTCGCCACGACGTTCGAGCTCGTCACCCAACGTAGAGCCGCCGCATGAAGACGCAGCTGCAGCACGGTGTCAGCGCGCAAGCGCTGGCGCGACCCGCCGCGACGGCGGTCGCGTGGCGCACCGAGAGAATGAGCTACGGCACGCTCGAGGTCGAGAGCAACCGGCTCGCACAGTTGCTCATCGACACGGGCTGCAAGCGCGGCGATCGCATTGCATTGTTCATGCCGAAGCTGCCGGCGGCCATCGTCGGGATGCTCGGCGTGCTCAAGGCCGGCGCGACCTACGTCCCGCTCGATCCCGCCGATCCCGCCTCGCGGCTCGCGCGCGTGCTCAAGGCCGCGGACTGTCGCTGGATACTCTGCGCGGGCCCCGTGTCGGGCTCGCTGCGCGCGGCCCTCATGGAAGCGCAGCTCACCGACGCGCCCCTCATCGGCTGGCTCGACGACGACGATACGGCCGCCGACCGCGCCGGTGCGGTGTTCACACGGCGCGACCTCGACGCCTTTCCCACCGAGACGCCACCGACGGAGAACACCGAGGCCGACATCGCCCAGATCTTGTTCACGTCGGGCTCCACGGGGACGCCCAAAGGCGTGATGATCACGCACGGCAGCGTAGTCCAGTTCGTCGAGTGGGGGCGTCGCTATTTCGAGATCACCCCGGACGACAAAGTCTCCCAGCACGCACCGTTGCGCTTCGATATCTCGACGTTCGACGTCTTCGGGGCGTTGTGGTCGGGCGCCGCGCTGCACCTCGTGCCCCCGGACCTCAATCTGCTGCCGCACAAACTCGCACACTTCATCCGCACCGATCGGCTCACGCAATGGTTCTCGGTTCCGTCCGTGCTGAACCTCATGGCGAAGTTCGACGTGTTGCGCGACCACGATTTTCCGAGCTTGAAGCGCGTGCTGTTCGCCGGCGAGGTGTTGCCGACGCCGACGCTCATGTATTGGATGAAGCGCTTGCCGCACGTGCGCTTCACGAACCTCTACGGGCCGACGGAAACCACGATCTCGAGCAGCCACTACACGGTCCCGGCCTGCCCCACGAGCGAGCAGCAGCCGATCCCGATCGGCACGGCATGCGCCGGCGAGGAGCTGCTGTTGCTCGACGAGCAGCGCAACCCGGTCGCCGACGGCGACATCGGCGAGATCTACATCCGCGGAGTGGGTGTGAGCCCGGGCTACTGGCGCGATCCCGTGAAAACGCAGGGCGCATTCCTGGGCGACGCCCGCAATGGAGGTCGAATTTACAAGACGGGTGACCTCGGGCGCCGCGGCGCCGATGGGCTGCTCTATTTCTGCGGCCGCGCCGACACGCAGATCAAGAGCCGCGGGTATCGCATCGAGCTCGGCGAGATCGAGTCGGCTTTGAACGCGCTACCCGAGGTCCGCGAGAGCGCCGTGGTCGCGATCGCGTCGGGCGGGTTCGAAGGCACGCTGATCTGCTGCGCCTATTCGCCCGCACCGAACCAGGATCTCTCCACGAAACGCTTGCGCACGCTGCTCTGCGAGCGCTTGCCGCAATACATGGTTCCGGTCCGTTGGTCGCGTTACGACGAGCTGCCGAAAAACCACAACGGCAAGACCGATCGCGCGAGCATCAAGCTCAAGTTCGAGACGTTGGAGGATGCACACGGCTCCGCAGCCCCGCGCGTGAAAGGCAGCGTCACGGAGATTCGACGGCCTGGGCAGCGACGAGCCGACGTCGCAACTCACGCACGAGAGGTCAACCAGTGAACGAGAAGAATGCCATCGGGCCGCGCCTGCTGGACCTGTTCGCGAACGCCTTTCAGATCGAGGCGCCGGCGGCGGACCTCGACCTCATCGACTCCGGTGTTCTGGATTCGCTGCAACTCGTCGAGCTCTTGTACCGGCTCGAGCAGGAGTTCGGCACGCGCATCCCGATCGAGGACATCGATCTCGACGATCTGCGCACGCTCGAACGCATCGCCGGCTTGATCGCTGCGAGGACCGCCGCGACGGATTCGACGCCCAGCGTGGGCGTATCCCCCTAACCTAGCCAGTCGAGGACGTCGTCGTGAAGGCTCACCCACTCAGCTCGAGCGGGTCGGCGGCGCCACCGTGGTTACCGTTGACCGCGGCGCTCTGCGTCGCCGCCTTCGCGGGCCTGATGCTGGCGCTCGTCGCGACCGAGTTCGGCGAGCGCACCGTGTACTACCTCGCGACGGCCGCGGTCGGCGGCTGCGGGGCGCTCGTAGCGTTTACGCGCCGCGAGCCATTGCGTTTCATATTTCTGGCCTTGCTCTGCGGCTTGCCGATCGCGAGCGCGCTCGTGCCGCCGGGGCGCTTCGGCGCGACCGTGTTCGACGCCGTCATGCTCGTGCTGACGATCGGCCTCGTCGGCCGCTACGTCACGGGCGACCGCGAATCGCAGCTCCCGTTGTTTCCGACGCGGTCGTTGCTCGCCGCCTGGCTGCTCTGCCTGCCCTGCGTCGCGTTGTCGCACTTCCCGCTGACCTCGCTGGTCGCGCTCGTGGTGATGTTCACCCTGCACACGTTCTTCTGGTTCGCGCTCGCCGAGCAACAACGCAGCAACGGCTTCGAGCGGCTCGTGCTGCTGCTCGCGGGCGTGCTGCTCGTGATGGCGCTCGGCGTGTTCGCCGACCACGTGCTGCGCACGAACCTGAGCCTGCGCGGCGCGAACTTGAACCAGCTCTCCTATCTCGCCGGTTTCGAGATCTACCGCGCCGGCGGGTTCTTTCAGGACCCGCAACGCGCGGGAGCGTTCCTTGCGACGCTCGTGACTTTCCTGTTGATGCTGACGCTGCGCGGACGGTTCGCCTCGCCCAAGCTTCGCGCCGCCATTTGGCTCGCCATCGTCGCGGGGTTGGCCGCGTTGCCGTTGACGATGTCGCGCGGCGCCATTCTCGCGTGCCTCGCCGTATCGACACTTGCGCTATTCGTCTTCAACGCATGGCACACGCACGTCAAGGTGCTCGTGGCAGCACTGTCGGTCGCGGCGTTGCTGGTCGTCACGCAAACGTCGTTCGACTTGTGGCTCGATGCGCTGCCCGCGACGATGCGAGAGCGATTCCTGCATATCGGCGAGGAGTTCGCGAGCCGCTGGTTCATCTGGTTCGACACCTGGGAGATGTTCGCAGAGCAACCGCTCACGGGCATCGGCCCCGGGAGCTTTCGCTCCTACCTGCTCGAGACGCGCCCGGGCACCTTCAACTATTACGGCATCGGAGTGGCCGCGGGCGTGCCCTACGTTCCCGACCAACCCGAGAGCGGTTACCTCAAGATCCTCTATGAGGGCGGGTTGCTCGGCTCGCTCGCGGCTCTGCTCGTGGCCGGCGATGCCGTGCGCCGAGCCCTTGCCGTGGTCGGCGATCGCACGGCGAGCTCCGCGGCACGCACCGAGTGCATTGCCGCGTTGGCGGGGCTCGCGACGTTCAGCCTCACGTTCGTGACCCTCTTCACCGTCGGCGACCCGCGGCTCGGCGCCTTGTTGGCGTTGCTGCTCGCCGTGATCTGGCATCGCTCGCTCGAACGAGCACGCGCAGGGCGCGGCTAGAGACCGGGGATGTGGCACACAGCCGACGCCGGCACTCCCCGCAACGTGCTCGCACGCGCGTCGATCGCGGCCGCGGGCTCGGCTTATCAGCAAGGTGTAGCGCTCGTATCGGGGCTCGTCGTGGCGCGTGTCATCGGCGCCGCCGACTACGGCGTCTTCAACCTTGCGCGAAGTCTCGTGGATCTCACGACGATCGTGACGCGGCTCGGGCTCGACGTCGGCTTGCAGCGCTATTTCGGTGAAGCGCAGACGCGCGAGGATCAGGCGCTCCGCATCGCCGTCCTGCGGCGCCTGCGCCTGCTCACGAGCGGGGTCGCCGTCGTGCCGATCCTCGCCGTCGCGCTCGGGCTCGGCCGCGCGCTCGAGGCCAACGTGTACACCCACGCGGGCTTCGCGGACACGCTGCTGTGGCTCGCGCTCGCGCTACCGTTCCTCACGGACATCGCCGTGCTCGGCGGCGCCTATCGCGGGACGCTCAAGCTGCAGCCGTCGGTGCTCGCCGAGTCCGTGCTGCTGCCGACGATTCGGCTCGTCGCGATCGTTATCCTGTTCCTCGCGGGCTGGCGGCTTTGGGCCGTCGCCGCCGGCACGACGCTCGGCACGCTGCTGGCGGCGAGTTTTCTCGCCGCGCGCGCGCGCGTCGATTTCCGCGCCGCACCCGTCGCAGCAGGCACTTGGTCGGAAGCACTGCGCGTCGCGCGCTACTCGGGCGTGCTGTCGGCCGCCGTGCTCGTCACGACGACGACGGCGACGCTCGACGTGTTATTCCTTGGGCATTTCGCGACGGCCGAGGCGCTCGGCCAGTACTCGCTGGTCAAGATGCTGTTGTTGCTCACGGGCGTCGTCGCCGGCGCCTTCAATCAGACGCTCGGCTCGTTCGTCGCCGCGCATCACTCGCGCGGGGACGGCGACGGTGCGCTGCAAGCGATCCGATCGACGGTGCGCTGGATCGCGCTCGCCACCGTGCCGCCCGTCGTCGCGCTGTCGTTCTGGGGTGCGCCGCTCATACCGCTGCTCGGCGAGTCGTTCCGGACGTCTGCCGCGGTCGTCGCCTGGCTCGCGATGGGTCAGCTGATCGCCGCCGTGCTGGGGTCGGCCGGCTGGGCGTTGTCGATGACCGGCAGGCACGTCCTCGAGCTCGGAATACTCGTCGCGGGGCTCTGCTTCGCGGCCCTTGCTTGTGCGCTGGCCGTGCCTGCGTACGGACCGCTCGGCGCCGCGATCGCGACGTGCAGCTCGATCGCGCTGACCAACGGCTTGCGCGTGCTGTGCGTCCGGCGACACTTCGGCTCGCTACCGTTCGGCGCCGACGTCGTCGCGATCGTCGCGGCCGGTCTGGCCGCTGCCGTTGCGTGCCAGGGCGCGCTCGCGCTCGTCGACCTGCCGCCGCTCGCAACCGCCGCGCTCGGCATGGCGTGTTTCGCGGCCGTCTACGCCGCCGCGGCCTGGACGTTGCTGCTGCGCCCGGCCGAGAAGAGCGCGGTTCGTCACCTGCTCGCGACCGTCGCGCGACCGTTCCAGCTGCAAGCGAGGCCAAGGACGTGAGGATCGCGCTGTTGGCGCTCAATTTCGCGGAGTACGCGAGTCGACTCGCTGTGGCGCTTGCCACCAAGCATGAGGTTCTGCTCGTGCTGCGGGCGAGCAACGCGGAGCGCGAGCTCACGGACGAATTGCGCACTCTCGTCGAAGAATCGGTGACCGTCCGGCACCTCGAGCCTCGCCGGCGGCGAGACCCGCGTGTGCTCGGTACGAGTTTCTCGATCAATCGCATCGTCCGCGATTTCGCTCCGGATGTTTTGCACATCCACGAGGAACATCCTGTCCTCGCCGGATGGACGGTCGTATCGTTGCGCAAGACCATTCCGCTCGTCTTTACCGTGCACGATCCCGTGAGCCACGCCGGCGGACCTCCCAAGGATGGACTGCGCTGGAAAATCCTCATGTGGTTCCGTCGCAGGGCAAATCGGCTCATCGTGCACGGACCGCGAATGCTGGCCGAGATCGAAGCGCTGGACGGGCGCCTCGCCGGGCGCGTCGACGTCGTGCCCCATGGCATACTGGGTCGGGCGGCCGTCGACGGGAACCCTTCGGGCAACGAGCAGGGGACGTTGCTATTCTTCGGCCGAATGGAGCCCTACAAGGGGCTCCGCTATTTCCTGGATGCCGGCGACATCCTGCGGAGTCGCGGCCACGAATTCCGGCTCATAGTCGCCGGAACGGGCACGGACCTCACTCGGCACCGCGAGCGAATCGCCGCGTCCGACTGGGTCGAGCTCATCGACCGCTATGTGTCGGCCACGGAAGTCGCCGACCTGTTCCGCCGCTCTGCTGCCGTCGTGCTGCCGTATACGGATGCGACTCAGAGCGGCGTGGCAGCCATTGCTTTCGCCAATTCACGGCCGGTGATTGCGAGCGCGGTGGGCGACCTGCCGGACGTCGTGATTCCCGGCCGCACGGGACTGCTCGTCGCCCCCTGCGACGCACGAGCGCTCGCGGATGCCATGGAAAAAATTCTCGTCGACCGCGCCTTGCGCGATTCACTCGCCGCGGGAGCCGGTCAGTACGCGCGCGAGAGGTTGTCCTGGCCGCGAATAGCGGAGCTCACGCAAGAAACCTATCGTCGTGCGATCGAGTCGCGATCAGATCCCGTGCGTTGGCCAGCGAATCAGCGGCGAGGAACAGGAAGTTATTGACATACGCCGATTCCCCGTCGACTCGTGCCGTGATCTTGGCGACGTCTTGATGCGTGTCCACACTGAACGACTCGAGTGGGTGCAGGCGGCCGCGGCGGAAGAAAAAGCCTCGGTAACCCAGCTCGCCGAGATAGCGCCTGACCACGCCGATCGCCCCGCGCTTGTGTCGTTCCTCGATTTCAACGATCAGCGACGGGTGGTCGCGAGCGAGAATGCTTCGAGCGCCGCGCAACACGGCCGCTTCGTGACCTTCGACGTCGATCTTGATGCATCCGACCGGCTCGAGGAGGTTGGCGTAGTCATCGAGGCGACGCGTCGGCACCCGGTGGAGCTCGATGTCGCCCGCAGACTCGAGCGGATTTGCGGCTTCGATCGTGCTTCGGCCGGTCTCGGCCGTCACGACCCTGAGCGGCACCTCGCCCGTGTGATCCGATAGGGCCACGGCCTCGACGCATAGACGGGAATTCGGCCGCGCCGTCAATCTTCGTGCGAGGTACGCCGCCGCGTCCGGGCGAGGCTCGAATGCATGACACTTCGCCGAGTGCTTGAGTAGATGAACGGTGTAGCTGCCGGTCGATGCACCGACGTCGATCGAAGCCTTGGTTTTGTCGCACAAGTAGCGAAGCAGACGCAGCTCCGCGTCGAAATGGCCGACGCGCCACGCGAGGAAGCGCCAGTACCAAGGAGCCGGCAGCAGCCTCTTGAGCGCACTGCTGACCAACGCCTTGAACGTCGTGATCAACCCGGACCGAGTGACGACATCCTCGGCGGTAGCTAGAGCAGCAGTCATAGCGCGAAAGTACTACTCGCCAGCGGCATCCGCGAGGGTGCGGCGGGCGCCGTGCCATGAGCCGATCGGCTCAAGGCCGGCTGCCCGCGCACCCGTGGGTCGTGTCCCCCGCGCGTCCGATAGTGGAACGCCATGGTCCCACGAGCCCAAACGGTGCATGACGCGGGCCGCGAGGCGCTTGCGGGCGCGGCGAGCACACGCACGGCGGCGCTGCGACTGGGTGTGCTGGTCGACGCGCAGGTTGCCGAAGGCTGGGTCGTCGCGGCCGTGCGCGCGGCGCTG
>DATFFV010000084.1:0-3475 GCA_035249885.1 Gammaproteobacteria bacterium
GGCGCCCGGCATGGAAATTGGTCTGGACCTCGCCCGCAGCGACCGCTTCCTGCCACTCACCGATGCGCATCTGCTCCACAACGGCGAGCCGCCCTTCGAGCACGTCGTCAGCGTCGCACTCGTCAACACGGCGCACGTCGCCCAGATCGTTCCGCTCGTCGCCCTGGCATAGCCGCTCGACCCCAGCCCGAGTCGCCGCGCGACGCGGCCCGGTGCACAATGGACGCATGAGCGCCGACCTCGACGAGCTTCGTCGCCTGCGGCAGGCCCGCGACCGGATCAACCGCGAGTACGCGCAGCCGCTCGACGTCGCCGCCCTCTCCCGCATGGCCCTCATGTCGCCGGCGCATTTCAGCCGTCGCTTCCGCGCGGCGTACTCGGAGACGCCGTATTCCTATCTCATGACCCGGCGCATCGAGCGCGCCAAGGCCCTCCTGCGACGCGGCGACCTGAACGTGACCGACGTCTGCTTCGAGGTCGGCTGCACGAGCCTCGGCTCCTTCTCCACCCGGTTCACGGAGCTGGTCGGCGAGACCCCCAGCGCGTACCGCGCGGCCAACCATGACGAGCTGCGCGTCGTGCCGAGCTGCCAGGCGATGATGGTGACCCGGCCCCGCCGTACCACGCGCAGCGCCGACGCCGAAGAGAGCAGGTTCGAAGAAGCATCAGTCGGCGCCCCCGCCTAGCATCGGGGCATGACCGTTTCAATCAGCCACGTGCACATCTACGTCGACGACCCCGATGCCGCCCTCGCCTTCTACCGCGACACGCTCGGCCTGACGGTGCAGAGCGAAGTCGAAAATGACGGCTATCGCTGGATCGTCCTCGCCACAGACAGCCAGCCCGAGATCCAGATCGTCCTGTCGCAACCGCATGCAGGTCGCTCCCAGGAGGACGGCGACGCGCTTGCGGCACTGCTCGCGAAGGGCGAGCTCGGCATGGTCCAGCTCCGCACCGACGACCTGGACCAGACCTTCGAGAAGGTCGCCGCCGCCACCGGCACGGACGTGGTGCAGGAACCGACCGACCAGTTCTGGGGCGTCCGCGACGTCGCCGTGCGTGACCCGGCAGGCAACATGATCCGCATCGAGCAGGCCCAGTCCGCATAATCGGCCTCGATGGCCGTCCTGCGCACCACTCACGATCCCCAGGCGCCGGCCAGCCGCGCCAACCACGAGGCGATGCGCGGCCTAGTCGGTGACCTGCGCCGCCGGCAGCGGTCGCTTGCCGAACGTGGCGCGGCGGGTGACGACCGATCGATCGCGCGGCACCGGGAGCGCGGCAAGCTGCCCGTCCGCGACCGGATCGATCGTCTCCTTGACTCGGGGAGCGCCTTCCTCGAGCTCAACGCGCTCGCCGCCGAGGGCCTGTACGACGGCGACGCGCCGGGCGCCGGGATCGTGACCGGCATCGGCCGCATCGAGGGCGCGACCTGCGTCATCGTCGCCAACGACGCGACCGTCAAGGGCGGCACCTACTACCCGATGACCGTGAAGAAGCACCTCCGCGCCCAGGAGATCGCGCTCGAGAATCGCCTGCCGTGCGTCTACCTCGTCGACTCGGGCGGCGCGTTCCTGCCGCTCCAAGACGAGGTGTTCCCCGACCGCGAGCACTTCGGCCGCATCTTCTACAACCAGGCGCAGCTTTCGGCGCGCGGAATCGCGCAGATCGCCGTCGTCATGGGCTCGTGCACGGCCGGGGGCGCGTACGTGCCCGCCATGTGCGACGAGACGATCATCGTCAAGGAGCAAGGCACGATCTTTCTCGCGGGCCCGCCGCTCGTCAAAGCCGCAATCGGCGAAGAAGTCGACGAGGAGACACTCGGCGGCGGCGACCTGCATACGCGGATCTCCGGTGTCGCAGACTATCTCGCCGACGACGACGAGCAGGCGCTCGCGCTCGCACGCGATATCGTCGCCCGCTCGCGCGGCGCCGGCGCGGCATCGCTGGACGCAAGCTCGTCCCTGGACCCGAAGTACCCCGCCGAAGAGCTTTACGGCATCGTGCCCGAAAGCTCGCGGCACCAGTACAACGTGCGCGAGGTGCTGGCCCGGATCGTCGATCGCTCGGAGCTCGAGGAGTTCAAGGCGCGCTACGGCACCACGCTCGTGTGCGCGTTCGCGTCGCTCATGAATCAGCCGGTCGGCATTCTCGCGAGCAACGGCGTGCTGTTCTCCGAAGCGGCGCTCAAGGGCACGCATTTCATCGAGCTCTGCAACCGCCGCGGCGTGCCGCTCCTGTTCCTCCAGAACATCGCGGGCTTCATGGTCGGCAAGGACGCGGAGCGGCGCGGCATCGCCAAGGACGGCGCCAAGCTCGTGACGGCCGTCGCGTGTGCCCGAGTGCCCAAGATCACGGTCATCATCGGCGCCTCGTACGGCGCCGGCAACTACGGCATGTGCGGTCGCGCTTACGGCCCGCGGTTTCTCTGGACGTGGCCGAACGCGCGCATCGCGGTCATGGGCGGCGAGCAGGCCGGTATGGTCTTGAGCCACGTGCGCGGTCGCTCCACCGAGCGTGCGCCGGAAGACGCCGACGCGGTGCGCAACGAGATCAAGGAGCGCTACGAGCGGCAGTCGACTGCCTGGTATGCGAGCGCGCGACTTTGGGACGACGGCATCATCGACCCCGTCGACACGCGCGCGACTTTGAGCGCGAGTCTCGCCACGGCGCTGACGGCGCCCTTGGTGCCGGAAACGCCGTACGGCATCCTGCGCATGTAGCGCGCCGCCCCGAGCCCGCCCATGACGAGCCTGAACCGAACCGCCGCGTCGAGCCCGCTGCTGCTGCGGTCGCTGCTGTTCGTGCCCGGCGACAGCGAGCGCAAGCTCGCCAAGGCGCAGGAGGTCGCGGCCGATGCGTTGATCATCGATCTCGAGGACGCCGTCAACGCCGCGCGCAAGCCCATCGCGCGCGAGCTCGCCGTGGAGTTCATGCAGGTCCGCACCGCGATGCGGGCACGCACGGTCTGGGTGCGAGTCAACGCCGTCGGCGACGCTTGTTTCGCCGACGACGTCGCCGCGGCCGTCCACGCGCGGGCCGATGGCATCGTGCTGCCGAAGCCGCGCTCGGCGCTCGACGTGCGCGAGCTCGGCGAACATCTCGACGTGCTCGAGGCCCGTGCGGGGTGCACGGCCGGTGCGACGAAGATCTTACCGATCGTGACGGAAACGCCCGCGAGTGTCTTGGCGCTCGGCGGCTACGCGGGTTGCGGCCCGCGCCTCGCGGCGCTGACCTGGGGTGCCGAGGACCTGAGCGCGGCGCTGGGGGCAGAGGCGACCGTCGACGCGCGCGGCCACTGGCTGCCGCCCTACGAGCTCGTGCGCTCGCTGTGCTTGCTCGCGGCGGGCGCCGCAGCCGTGCCGGCCATCGACACGGTTTGCACGAACGTCGGCGATGTCGGCGGGCTCGAACGGGCCGCCGCAGCTGCGCAGCGGGACGGGTTCGCCGGCAAGCTGGCGATTCATCCGGACCA
>DATFFV010000085.1:0-4469 GCA_035249885.1 Gammaproteobacteria bacterium
GTTGACGCCGGCCGATCAGGCCGCGCTCGTCGCGCTGGCCGCGCGCGCGCCGACGCTGACCGTCGAGCGGCTCGACGAGCTCGCGGCGCTCGCGGCGGTCGTCTCGGGCGACGGCGGGCGAGTAGGTCCGAACGCGACGCGCCGTGTGCTCGGCGTCGCGCAATGGGCCCTCGGCAAGCGCGCATGACTCCGCTGTCGTTCGAAGCGCTCTACCAGGAGGAGTGGCAAGAGCTCGAGTCACTGCTCGATCGCGTCCTCCGTCGCAAGACGCTCGTGGGCCCGCGGTCGCCGGTGCGTCCCGAGAGGATCGCGGCCTTGTACCGTCGTACGTGCGAGCAGCTCGCGCTCGCGCGGGCGCGCTCGTACCCCGCGTATCTGCTCGATCGGCTCGATCGCCTGACGGCCGATGCGCATCAGGTCATCTACCAGCAGCGCGAGCTCGGCTTCGGCGTGCTCAAGCGCATCGTAACGCGGGACTTTCCGCGCGCCGTACGTGCCGACGCGCGCTACGTTTGGCTCGCGACGGCGTTGTTCGCGCTGCCGGCGCTCGTGCTCGGCGTGTTTGTCTACTTCGATCCAAACCTCGTTCTGTCGGTCGTCGACGTGGCGACGGCGGCGCAATTCGAGCAGATGTACTCGGAATCGGCCGAGTCGATCGGCCGCACGCGCACGGCCGGCAGCGACTGGGCCATGTTCGGTTTCTATATCAGGAATAACGTCAGCGTGGCATTCCAGTGTTTCGCGAGCGGCCTCGCGGCCGGCCTCGGCAGCGTGTTCTACCTCGTCTACAACGGCGCGGTGATCGGCGCCGTCGCGGGTTATCTCACGGAGCGCGGCCTTGCGGCCACGTTCTACTCTTTCGTCGTGACGCATGGGGCGTTCGAGCTCACGGCGATCGCGCTCGCGGGCGCGGCCGGGCTCAAGCTCGGCCACTCGCTGCTCGCCCCGGGGCGGCGCACGCGGGGCCAGAGTCTCGTGGCCGCCGCGAAAGAGTGCGTCGCGCTCGTTTACGGCGTGACCGCGATGCTCATCGTTGCCGCGGCGTTCGAGGCGTTCTGGTCGTCGGCCGCCTGGGTGCCGCACGAGGTCAAGTACTCCGTCGCCGGCGTTTGCTGGTTCGCCGTGTTCGCTTATTTCATATGGCAGGGCCGCCGTGAGGATTGACGCGCTTGCGCTGCGTATGCGGCCGAGGGCGCCGCTCGAGGCCGCCGACCTCGGCGCGAGGCTCTGCCAGACGACGGCCCGCTCGGTCTACGCCTGTTACGCGGTGGCGTATCTGCCGGTGCTCGCGCTCGCGATCGCGTCGTTCGAGATCGCGCAATGGCTACCGATCGTGTTGCTGTTCTGGGCGAAGCCGTGGCTCGACCGCAGCGTCGTGTTCGTGCTGGCGCGGGCCGCGTTCGGCCAGGCCACGACGGTCGGCGATCTGTGGCGCGCGCGGCGCGACGTCTGGTGGCGGCACTGGTGGCTCACATGGACCTGGCGGCGGTTGTCGCCGTGGCGCGCGTTCACGCAGCCCGTCTATCAGCTCGAGGGGTTGTCTCTGTGGCAAATCCTCCGGCGCGTCAAGCAGATCAAGAGCCGCCAGCGCGGGTCGGCTCTCTTGATGATGTTGGCGTTCCTGTTCGCAGAGATCTGCCTCGTGGCCGCCGTTCTGTCGTTGCTGTGGTGGTTCGCGCCGCCGAACGAGGCGCCCGACCTGCTCACGATGATGTTCGAAGGCGCCACCTTCTTCACGGCGGCGACGTTCGCCTCCTACGCGATCGCCGTCGCCTTTCTCCACCCGTTCTACGTGGCGGCCGGCTTTGCGATGTACTTGAATCGTCGCGCCGAGCTCGAGGCGTGGGACGTCGAGCAGGAATTGCGCCGTGCGTTCGCTGCGTAACGTGCTGCTCACCGCCGCTCTGCTGCTCACGGCGGCCGGCGGCGCCGGTCAGCCCGAGGCGCCTTTCGTCCCCGGCACGGTTCCGGGCTACGACGAAGTGCGCAAGGCCCTCGACAAGGTCGAGAACGACCCGAACATCGCTCCGGAGAGAACCGTCCGAACGCTGCGCTGGGTCGACCGCACGCGGCAGAGCTCCGACGAGGCTGGGTGGCTCAACGCGCTCGCCCGCTGGTTCCGTGGCTTGTTCGAGTGGGTCGCGGTGTCGGGGCGCGCCATCGTCTGGGTGCTGGGCGGGCTGCTCGCGGTGCTCGTCGTCGTCTACGTCGTGCAGCTCGTGCGTAAACGCGGGTTGCCGCGCGCGCCGCCGCGTTTCGTCGCGCCGAGCCACGTGCGCGATCTCGACATCAGGCCCGAAAGCTTACCCGACGACGTCGGCGCGGCGGCGCTCTCGCTCTGGAGCAGCGGCGAACAACGCGCGGCGTTGGCGTTGCTGTACCGCGGCTTGTTGTCGCGTCTCGTGCACGTGCACGACGTGCCAATCCGCGCGTCCGCGACCGAGGGCGAGTGCGTCGCGCTCGCGCGCACACGGCTCCGCTCCGCGAGCACCGCCTATGCCGAGCGCATGATCGGCACCTGGACCGCGGCCGTTTACGGAGGCGTGGCGCCTGCGACGACGGAGGTGGAAGCGCTCTGCGGCGAGTTCGCCGGGGCACTCGCGCCTCGAGGGGCAGGCACATGAGACGTCTGCCCGTCGCGCCCCTGATCGTCGCTGCCGCCGTTCTCCTGATCGCGGTGTGGGTCGCCGTCAGCACGGAGTGGGGCGAGATCACCCTACCGGCGCCGCTGCGCGGCGAAGCCGCGAGCAACCCCTTCTACGCGGCCGAGCGGCTCGTGGCGATGCTCGGTGCGACGAGCGAGCGGCGCGAGGCGCTCGGCGACACGAGCCCGAGCGCGGTCGTCGTGCTTTCGACGTGGGGCTGGGACATCGACGCGGCTCGGCGCGACGAGCTCGAGAGCTGGGTCGAGGCCGGCGGACGCCTCGTCGTCGACGCGGCGCTCGTGAGCGGCAGCGACGCCTTCGAGCGCTGGAGCGGCATCACGCGCGCGCGCGACGAGGAGCTTGCGGCCGAGGACGAGGACGTGATCCGGGCGGAGGAGCTTGTCGAGCCCTGCGAGTGGCTCTACGAGATCAGCTACGAAGCCGCAGACGTGGACGACGAGCCCGCGGAGTACCAGGTCTGCGACCTCGATCGCTCGCGTTGGCTCGAGTCCAGTGAGCCGTTGCAATGGGCGCTCGGCGACGACGAGACGCTGCAGGTCGTGCGTGTCGCGGTGGGCGAAGGCGGCGTCACCGTCATCAACGCCGTGCCGTTCGTCTACCGGGAGATCTTCGCCGGCGATCATGGCCCGCTGCTCGTCGCAGCGACGCAGTTGCGCGCCGGCGACCACGTCGTGTTCATGTCCGAAGAAAACGTGAGCTCGCTGCTCGCGCTCGTGTGGCGCCACGGTGCGCCCGTCGTCACCGTTCTGCTGTTCTTCATCGCGCTCGCGTTGTGGCGCGGCGCGATGCGCTTCGGCCCGCTGATCGCGCCCGTGGAGCGCGCACGCCGTTCGCTCGGCGAGCAGATCTTGGGCACCGGACGCTTCGTCGCCCGCGTCGGCGAAGGCGCGGCGCTGCACGCGGCCGCGGTCCGTGCCTTGCACGAGGCCGCTGTGCGGCGCATCGGCGGGTACGAGCGCTTGTCACCGGAAGACCGCACGGCCGCCGTCGCGCGTCTCGCCGCCGTCGATGCCGGCGCGCTCGGGGCCGCGCTCGACTTGCGCTCGAAACAGCGCTCGCTCGAGCTCAAGGGCACGCTCGGGTTGCTCGAGTCCGCGCGTCGTCAACTTATCGTCAAGAACCAGTGGTCAAAGCATGGAAAACGAATCTGATCAAATCGCCAAAGCCGCCGAGCTGCTCGAGAAGTTGCGCGCCGCCATCGGGCAAGCGATGGTGGGCCAGAACGCCGTCATCGGTGAAGTCGTCGCCGCGCTTGCCGCGTCGGGCCACGTGCTCATCGAAGGCGTGCCGGGCCTCGGCAAGACGTTGCTCGTGCGGGCGCTCGCGAAAGCGCTGCAGCTTAGGGGAGGCCGCATCCAGTTCACGCCCGACATGATGCCCTCGGACATCACGGGCCACGCCGTGCTCGATCCGAGCACGCGCGAGCTGCGCGTGGTGCGCGGCCCCGTGTTCACGCACGTGCTCTTGGCCGACGAGATCAACCGCGCGCCGGCCAAGACCCAGAGCGCGTTGCTCGAGGTCATGCAGGAATTCCAGGTGACGCTCGAGGGCGAGACGCTGCCGTTGCCGAAGCCGTTCATGGTGCTCGCGACGCAGAACCCCGTCGAGACCGAGGGCACGTACCCCTTGCCCGAGGCGCAGCTCGACCGGTTTCTGTTCAAGATCGAGATCGGCTATCCCACGCTCGCCGAGGAAGTCGGCGTCGTCGTGCGCGCCACGGCCAACCAGGCCGGCGACGAGCTGCCGCTCGGCGCCGTGACGCCGGTGCTCGACGAGCGCCTCGTCGTCGCCGTGCAGCGATTC
>DATFFV010000086.1:0-7147 GCA_035249885.1 Gammaproteobacteria bacterium
CGCCCGCCACGGGCTGCGGCTCCGGCGAACCGGCCTGCGCAACGGCGACGCCGGCGACGCCGCAGGCGATGGCCAGGACAGCCGACAAACTCATTAATTTCATTGACTTACGCCTTGACATTCGGCCCCGTGCATGTGCCAATAGCCGTGATTTTAGGCGGTTCGCGACGTAGTTCCCATTCGACGGGGCACCGACCGCGCTAGCCTTTTATGCCGGAGACCTAAGACGATGGCCAAAGAACGACGCAAAGGCGGTCGCCGCCAGACCGACAAGGAAGCTACGGGCGACGACCGAGTCACATTGACGAACGAACGGAGCAGCGGCGCCATCGAGCACGACGACCGCGGCGATGCCCGCTGGGTGTTCGCGAGCGAGCAACAGGCGCGCGACTCCGCAGAAACATTCGACGAGTTCAAAGCGCTCGATAACGAAGCGCTCAGGCTCGTCGATCAACCCGATCCGTCGCGGCCGAAGCCGCCGCCCGGCGGCGGCTACAACCCTTACGACGTGACGGCGCCCGTGAAAAAACCGGCGACGGCGACCAAGAAACGCCGCTAGATCCTCAAGCCGTGTTGACCTGCAGCGGCTTGTGTGACTGCGGCCGGCCGGAGAGCGCGTTCACGATGTGATCGCGCGTCACGGGCACGCGGTTGAAGTAGTGACCGCCGAGCGCGTCGGAAATGGCGCACAAGAGCGCCGAGGCGCCCGCGCCCATGACGGGCTCGCCGATGCCCTTCGTGCCGAGCGGGCTCTGCGGGTCGGGCATGTCGACGGCGTCGGTCCGGAACACGGACGGCACGTCGAGATAGCTCGCGGGCTTCGCCTGGTAGAGGCCCACGCTGCCGGGCAAGCCGTTCTGCGGATCGTAGATGTGCTTCTCGAGCACGGCCAAGCCGAAACCCATGACGGCGCCGCCTTTGATCTGCGTAGCCAAGCCCTGCGGATGGATGACCGTGCCGCAATCGGCGACGGCGACGTAGTCGACGATCTCGAACGCGCCCGTCTCCGTGTCGAGCGAGACCTCGGCGAAGCCCGCGACGAACGCCGCCGGCGCGGCCGTGAGCGGCAGGTTGTCCTTGGCGACGCCGATGAGCCCCGTGCCCACGAGCGACGTCGCGGCCGCGGCCGTCATCGGATTGATGTCGGTCGGGTTCTCGTGGCCGTCGAACTTGCCGCCGAGCTCGACGGCGCGCTGCGCCGCCTGCGCGTAGGTCAAGCCCTTCGTGGGATCGGACTTCAAGAACACGCGCTCGCCGCCGATGTCGTAGTCGCCCGGCGCGCCGCCCAAGTCCATCGCGGCGATCTCTTTGAGCTTGTTGACGGCGTCGACGGCCGCGACGTAGTTCGTGCGCGCCATCGTGAACGACGTGTTGCTGCCGAACTGGCCGATGTTCCACGGCAGGCCCTTGCGCGTATCGCCGCGCTCGACGACGCAGTTGTCCCAGTTGGCTTTGAGCACCTCGGCCGCGATGCGCGACGTGCCCGTGTGCGAGTAGGTGCCGAGGTTGCCGACGCCGCTGTGCAAATGGACCTTGCCGTCGGTCGTGATGCGCACGAGACCGTCGAAGCCCGCGAAGCCGGCCGGATGGAACGCCTGCCCGACACCGATGCCCGTGACCTTCGTGCCGTTGCGCTGGCCGCTGCGCGCGCGCCGCTCTTCGTAGTTGAACAGCGCGGCGGCCTTGTCGAAGGCTTCCTGGAGGTAGCAGCTCGTCACGGGGCCTTGGTTCTCGCCGACCTTGGCGTCCATCTTGGGCCCGTTCAAGCGGCGAATCGCGAGCCTATCTACGCCAAGTTGTTTCGCGGCCTTGTCGATGAGCGGCTCCATGACCGACACGGTTTGGTTGTGCCCCGGGCCGCGCTGCGCCGAGCGCGGCACGGTGTTCGTCATGACGCACATGCCGCGGAAGCGCATCGCGGGCGGCTGATACAGGATCGAGACGGTCTCGCCGGCCGAGGGCCAGTCGGGGAAACCCGCCGTGGCGCCGTTCTCCTGCACGACGTACAGGTCCGCGGCCGTCACGCGGCCGCTGCGATCGAACCCCATGCGGATCCGGCCCTGGAAACCCGTGCGCGAGTAGCCGAAGAAATATTCCTCGGCGCGCGTGATGCGCAGCATCACGGGCCGGTTGATCTTCTTCGCCATGTGCGCCGGGATCGACATCACCGGATACTCGGTGCCCTTCGAGCCGAAGCCGCCACCGCACGTCTCGGCGATATAGACGAGATCGTTGGGCGTGATGCCGATGAGATTCGCCAAGCCCGGCACGACGAAGCTCTGGCTCTGCGTCGAGCCGTACACGAAGCACTTGCCGTTCTCCCAATAGGCCATCGCAGAGCGCGGCTCCATCGAGTGATGCGACATGCCGGCCGTGACGAACGTCTCGTCGAGGACGAGCGCCGCCCGCGCGAGCCCTGCTTCGACGTCGCCGTACGACCACTCGACGAGCGGCGCGCCCGTCGGCAGCTTGTCTTCGCCGGCGCTCGCAAAATCGCCGGCCGTCCACTTCACTTGCGAAAGTCTCGGCGGGCCGATCAGGCGGTTGTCGACCGCGTTGCCGTCGGTGCGCGCGTCGGGTCCGCCCGGGAACAGGCTCTGGAGCGGGTCGACCGTGAACGGCAGCTCCTCGAGGTCGACCTTGATGAGATCGATCGCGTCCGAGGCGATTTGCTCGGTCTCGGCCGCGACGGCGAGGATCGGCTGACCGATCCACATGGGCTCGTCGGTCAGAATCGGCTCGGCCGGCGCCGGGAGTTGCGTCACGTCGGCGGCCCTCAAGATACCGAGCACTCCGGGCAGCGCCAACGCCGCGCTCGTATCGACGTTGCGCACGCGCGCGTGCGGCATCGGCGACAGCAGGAGCTTGCAGAACACCATGCCCTCGGCGCGGAAGTCCTCCGCGTACTTGGCCTTGCCGGTGACCTTGCCGTGCACGTCGGGCGGCACGAAGTTCTTCCCCAACAAGTCGTAAGCCATGGCACGAACTCCTTGATAAACTGCGCGCCGAACCTGGTGGTCCGGCATCTGATGGACTTTAAGCCCAAGCGGCACCCCCGGCAACCCGATAACAACACCGGCTTACGCCGCAGAAAACAACCCTTTTAGGAGAATCCGCATGGCCCGCAAGAAGGACCCCTGGGGCAAGCTCGTGCTCGTCGATTTCGACGATGGCATTGCATGGGTGACGCTGAACCGTCCCGACAAACGCAATGCGATGAGCCCGAAGCTCAATGTCGAGATGCGGGACACCGTCGAGGCGCTCGCCACCGACGAACGATGCGGCGTGCTCGTGCTGACCGGCGCCGGCGACGCGTTCGCGGCCGGCATGGACTTGAAGGAGTACTTCCGCGAGACCGACGGCAAGCCCGACATGATCTTGAAGGTGCGCCGCACGGCCGAGGAATGGCAGTGGCGGCGCTTGCGCGACTTCCCGAAGGCGACGATCGCCATGGTCAACGGCTGGTGCTTCGGCGGCGCGTTTACGCCGGTCGTTGCGTGCGATCTCGCGATCGCGGCCGACGAGGCGACGTTCGGCCTCTCGGAGGTCAACTGGGGCATCATCCCGGCCGGCAACGTCACGAAGGCGACCTCGGAGACGATCGGCCTGCGTAACGCGCTGTTCTACGCAATGACCGGTGAGCCGTTCAAGGGCAAGAAGGCGGCCGAGATGGGGCTCGTCAACGAATCGGTGCCGCGCAAGAAATTGAAGAAGCGCACGACCGAGGTTGCGCGCATGCTGCTCACGAAGAACCAGACCGTGCTGCGCGGCATCAAGATCGCGATGAAGCGCATGCGTTACATGGACTGGGAAGCGTCGGCCGACTATCTCTACGCGAAAATGGGCGAGGCGCTGTTTTTCGGCGCGAGCGACAACCGTGCGAGCGCGATGAAAGCGTTCCTCGACGACAAGACCTTCAAGCCCGGCGTCGAGCATTTTAAAGGCACGAAGAAGTAAAACGACGACGAGGAGCTCGAGGTTGAGACACACGACGTCGCAGGCGCTCGTCACCGGCGCAGTAACGCTGCTGCTCGCCGCGTGCGGCCGCGTCGACGACGCGCTCGTCGCACCGCCGACCACGAGCTGGCCCACGAACGGCGGCAATTGGTACAACCAACGCTACTCGCCGCTGACGCAGATCGACCGCAGCAACGTCGCGAGCTTGAAGGGCGTCTGGCGCACGCGCCTCGGCGGCTCAGGCGCGGGCCCGCAGCACTCGGGCGAGGCACAGCCGCTCGTCATCGACGGGCTCGTCTACGTGCCGACGGGCGCCAACGATCTCTACGCTCTCGACGTGACGACGGGCGCCATCGTCTGGGAGTACCGCGCCAACCTCGACGCCGCGAACGACGTCGTCTGTTGCGGCTGGACGAACCGCGGCGTCGCGCACGGCGAAGGCCGCATCTTCATGGGCCAGCTCGACGGCAAGCTCGTCGCGCTCGACGCGAAAACGGGCGCGGTCGCCTGGTCCCGACAAGCCGAGCGATGGCAGGAAGGCTTCTCGATCACCAGCGCGCCGCTCTACTACGACGGCCGCGTGATCACGGGCTTCTCGGGCGCCGAATTCGGCGTGCGCGGCCGCGTCAAAGCCTTCGACGCGCGCGACGGCGCGCTCGCGTGGACTTTCTATACGATTCCGGGTCGCGGCGAGCTTGGGGCAGAGACCTGGCCGCAGGACAACGAGATCTGGCAGCACGGCGGCGGCACCGTGTGGCACACGCCCGCGCTCGACCCCGCGCTCGGGCTCATTTATTTCTCGACGGGTAACCCGGGCCCCGACTTCAACGGCTCCGTGCGCGCCGGCGACAACCTCTATACGTCGTCGATCGTGGCCCTCGACGCCGACAGCGGCGAGTACCGCTGGCACTTTCAGCAAGTGCATCACGACATCTGGGACTACGACAGCCCGAGCCCCGTCGTGCTGTTCGATTTGCGCGTAGACGGCCGCGAGCGCAAAGGCCTCGCGCAGCCGAGTAAGACGGGCTGGGTCTACATCCTCGACCGCACCGACGGCACGCCGCTCGTCGGCATCGACGAGAAAGCCGTGCCGCAAGAGCCGCGGCAAGCGACGGCCGCGACACAGCCCTACCCGCGCGGCGACGCGTTCGTGCCGCAGCACCTCGACATCGCGCCCGAGGGTTACACCCTCGTCAACGGCGGCAGGATCTTCACGCCCTTCTGGACCGACTACGTCATCGCGAAACCCGGCCCGCTCGGCGGCGCCAACTGGCCGCCGAGCGCCTACGACCCCGCGACGGGCCATCTCTACGTGTGCGCCAGCGACGGCGCGAGCTCGTTCAGCGCGGCCGAGCTCGGGACCGAGCGCCCGCCGCCGGGTAAGGAGTACCTAGGGGGCGCGTTCGGCACGAACCCGCTGCCCGCATACGGCACGTTCACGGCCCTCGACATGCGCACGAACACGATCGTCTGGCAACAGCACTGGGCCAACACGTGCTATAGCGGCGCCACGACGACGGCCGGCGGCCTCGTGTTCGTGGGCCGCAACGACGGGCGCCTCACGGCGCTCGACTCTGCGAACGGCAACAAGCTTTGGGAATTCCAGACGGGCGCAGGCATGAATGCGCCCGTGAGCGTCTTCGAGCACGGCGGCAAGCAATACGTCGTCGCCTACTCAGCCGGCAGTCTTTTCGCCCGCTCGAGGAAAGGCGACAGTGTCTGGCTGTTCGCGCTCGACGGCACCTTGGAACCCACGACGCTCGGCAACTGAACCGCAACCGCAACACCGGCACCCTATGCGTAACCGAACCGTAACACCGGCACTGCTCTGCTTGGCGGTTCTCGTCGTCACGGCCGTGGCCGCCGAAGCGCAGAGCATTCGCCGCGCGCCGGCGTTCGCGGGCACGGCGCTGGCCGCACCGCCGACCGACGGCTGGCCGACGAACGGCGGCGACTGGTACAACCGCCGCTACTCGCCTCTCACCGCGATCGATCGCAACAACGTTGCGACGCTCGAGGGCGTCTGGCGCACGCACTTGAACGGCTCGGGGCTCGGTGCGCAGTACTCGGGCGAAGCGCAGCCCGTCGTTTATCGCGGCGTGATCTACGTCGTCACGGGCGCCGACGACGTCTTCGCCGTGAGCGTCGACAGCGGCGCCATCCTCTGGGAGTACCGCGCCAATCTCGATCCCGCCAACCCGGCGGTCTGCTGCGGCTGGACGAGCCGCGGCGTTGGGCTCGGCGACGGCAAGGTGTTCGTCGGCCAGCTCGACGGCAAGCTCGTCGCGCTCGATCAGGCCACGGGCCGCGTCGCGTGGTCCGTGCAAGCCGAGCGCTGGCAGGAAGGCTTCTCGATCACGAGCGCGCCTCTTTACTTCGACGGTCTCGTGATTACCGGCTTCGCGGGCGGCGAGCGCGGCATTCGCGGCCGCGTCAAAGCGTTCGACGCGCGCGACGGCAAGCTCGCTTGGACGTTCCACACGATTCCTGGCCCGGGCGAGATCGGCCACGACACCTGGCCGCAGGACAACGAGATCTGGATGGACGGGGCCGCGCCCGTGTGGAACACACCGGCCGTCGACCCCGAGCTTGAGCTCATCTATTTCGCGACCGGCAATCCCGGGCCCGACTACAACGGCTCGATTCGCCGCGGCGACAATCTGTTCTCGACTTCGATCGTGGCCGTCGAGGCGAAGACGGGCAAATATCGCTGGCACTTTCAAGAAGTGCACCACGACATTTGGGATTACGACGCAGCGTCGCCCGTGACCCTGTTCGACATCGAGATCGACGGGACCACCCGCAAGGGTCTCGCGCACGCCGGCAAGACGGGCTGGGTCTACATTCTCGATCGCACCGACGGCACGCCGCTCGTCGGCATCGACGAACGGCCCGTGCCGCAAGAGCCGCGGCAAGGCACGGCCGCGACGCAGCCGTACCCGCGCGGCGACGCATTCATCCCGCAGCAGATCGACATCGCGCCCGAGGGCACGACGCTCGTGAACGGCGGCAAGATCTTCACGCCGTTCTGGACGACGCCCGTCCTTATGAAACCTGGGCCGCCCGGAGGGGTTAACTGGCCGCCGAGCTCGTACGACGCGGCGAACGGCTATCTGTTCGTCTGCGCCGCCGATCGTATCTGGTCGTATCTCTCGCAGGAGGTCACGGCCGAGCGGCCGCGCGAGGGCGC
>DATFFV010000087.1:0-5090 GCA_035249885.1 Gammaproteobacteria bacterium
AGTGGAGCCTCGTCGACAAGCTCAAGCGCGCCGTCGATCTGCCGCTCATGATCAAAGGCATTCAGACGGCCGAGGATGCGGACCTCTGCGTCAAGCATGGCGTCGACGTCATCTACGTCTCGAACCACGGCGGCCGGCAGCTCGATCACGGCCGCGGCGCGATCGAGCTCTTGCCCGAGGTCGTGAGCGCGGCGCGCGGCAAGGCGCAGTTCGTCATCGACGGCGGTTTCGTGCGCGGCACCGACATCATGAAGGGCATCGCGGCCGGCGCGGCGATGGTCGGAGTCGGCAAGCTCCTGGCGCTCGCGCTCGGCGCGGCGGGCGAGCGCGGCGTCGTGCGCATGCTCGAGATCCTCGAAACCGAGCTCACGATCAACATGAAGCTGCTCGGCACGAACACTTGCGCCGAGCTCGACGGCACGTATCTGCAGCCCGCCACGCCGGTGACGACGCCAAGCGTGCTCTCGGCCCTGCCGCTCCTGTGACGCGAGCCGCGCGTTGCTGAGCCCCGCCGAGCAACTCGGGCTCGCCGGCGCAGCGCTCGACGCGCGCGTGCGGCAGGCCGTCAACTACATTCCGGATTCGACGCTCGTGCACGTGGCGCGACGCCTCGTCGAGGACGCGCGCGCCAACGACGTCGTCTACGTTCACGAAGGTACGGTCGAGACCGTGCGGGTCATGTTGCGGCCGTTGCTCGTCATGCCCGAGCAGCTCGGCTACTTGCACCACGTCTGCGCCCGCATCATGAATGCGCTCGCTCGCTTTCCCGACCTCTATGCGCGCGACGCCGACGTCCGCGCCACGCTGCCGCTCGCCGACGACGAGCGAGCCTGGTTCGACGAGGTTTGGCCCACGGTAGCGCACGCCGAGAGCCCGCTCTACGGGCGCCTCGACGCCGTCTGCGACTTCACGAGCGCGCGCTGGCAGGATTCGCTGCGCTTCATGGAGCCGAATCTCTCGGGCGTCGGCGGCATTCACTTGGGTCCGTTGGCCGAGACGCTCGTGATGCGCGACGTCGTGCCGACGCTCAAGGTCTACGATCCGGCGCTCGTCATCGAGACGCCGCGCGACCAGCGCGAGCTGTTCCTGCAAGTGTTACTCGATCACGCGCGCGCCTGCGGTCGGCACGGCTCGAACTTGTGCCTCGTCGAGCCCAAGTACGTGGCCGACGGCCCCGACGAGCAGTCGCATCTCGTCGAGCATTTCCGCGCGCGCCGCGGCATCGTGCTTACGCACGCCGATCCTACGGAGCTACGGCTCGTCGGCGACGAGGTGTTTTTCGAGGACACGCGCATCGACGTGGCCTATCGCGACTACGAGATCCGCGACCTGCTCGCGCTCGAGAAAGAAACCGGTCGTAGGCTCGACGGCATTCGGGCGTTGTTCCGGCAGAACCGCATGGTCTCTGCGATCGGCGGCGACCTCGACCACAAGAGCTGCTGGGAAGTGCTCACGAGCGAGGAGCTCGCGTCGCGCTATTTCAGCATCGCAGAGCGGCAGCTTTTTCGCCGCCACATCCTCTGGACGCGCATCGTGAGCGACCGCCGCACCGACACGCCCGACGGCCCCACGGACTTGCCCGAGTACGTCCGCGAGTACCGCGAGGAGCTCGTCTTGAAGCCCAATCGCGGCTATGGCGGCGCCGGCGTGCATCTTGGCGCCGCGCTCTCGCAGAGCGAGTGGGACGCGTTACTCGCGCGCGCGCTCGCGGCGCAGCGCGACCCGCACGAGCAGTGGGTGGTGCAGGCCGCGACTACGCTGCCCGTGCACCTCTTTCCCGTGCTCGACGAGCAGGGGCGAACACACGAGGAGCCGTTCTACGCCGTCATGGGCTTCGCGCCCACGGACCACGGTCTCGGCATCATCGCGCGCGTGTCGCAGAAGCAGGTCGTCAACGTCGCGCAACGCGGCGGCCTCGCCGCCGTGCTCGTGGGCTATCGGCCCGCCGACCTCAAGAGCTCGACGCGCTTGCCCGTGCAGCGCGACCGCGCGTGGGACGAGCTCCGCGCAGCCGTGCATAAAGTCCGCGATCTCGACGCCGTGACGCACTTGCTCGAATGGGATGAGGAGACGTATCGCCCCGGCGACGCGGCCGAAGCGCGGGGCTCGCAGCTCGCCGCGCTCGAGGGGGCACGGCACGAGCTTCTGGCCGGCGACCGGCTCGGGGATTTGCTCGCGGTCTGCGGCGAGCAGGAGGGGCTCACGGCACGCCAGCGCGTCGAGCTCGAGCGGCTCGAGCGGCGGCGGCGCGCGGCAGTCGCGCTGCCGCAGAGCTTGGCCGCGGCGTTCGCCGAGGCGCGCTCGCATTGCCTCGCCGCATGGGAGGAAGCGCGCCGCCGTGACGACTTCGGCCCGTTCTCGGGGCCGTTCGCGCAGCTGCTCAAGCTCATGCGCGAACGCGCGCAAGCGCTCAAGCTCTCGGACGATCCGTACGACGCGCTGCTCGACGAGCACGAACCCGGCCTGCGGCGCTCGCGCCTCGAGCCGTTGTTGCAGCTTTTGGGCACGAGGCTGCGCACGCTCGTGCCACAGCTCGCCGAGCGCACGCGCCGCTACCGCGACCTGCTGCCGCGCGGCGCTTACAGCGAGTCGGCCCAGTGGCAGTTTTGCACGGGCTTGCTCGGCGACATGGGGTTCGATTTCGCGCGCGGCCGTCTCGACCGCTCGACGCATCCGTTCACGATCATGGCCGGCGACGACGACGTGCGGCTCACGATCCACACGATCGCCGACGATCCGCTGCGCGCCGTGTTCGCAACGTTGCACGAGGGCGGGCACGCGCTGTTCGATCAAGGCGTGCCGCGCGAGCTCCACGGCACCCTGCTCGCCGACGCGCCGAGCATGGGCATGCACGAGGCCCAGGCGCGGCTCTGGGAGAATCACGTCGGCCGCAGCGCGGCATTCTGGCGCCACTACTTCGGCGCGTTTCAGGCGGCGTTTCCACAGTTGCTCGACGGTGTCGATGCGCGGCGCTTCCAGCGCACCATCAACGTGGTCGCGCCGGGCCTCAACCGCGTGGCCGCCGACGAGGCCACCTACAACCTGCACGTGCTCGTGCGTTACGAGCTCGAGATCGCGCTGCTCGGCGGCGATCTCGCGGCGATCGAGCTGCCGGACGCGTGGAACGAGCGCTATCGCCACTATTTGGGCGTCGCCGCTTCGACGCCGCGCGAGGGGTGCTTGCAAGACGTGCATTGGGCGCTCGGCGAGTTCGGCTATTTCCCGACTTACGCGCTCGGCAACCTATACGCCGCTCAGCTCGTCGACGCCTATCAGCGCGAGCACGATCTCGATGCGGAGCTCGCCGCCGGCGACCTCGGCGCGTTGCGCACCTGGCTCGATCGCCACATCTACTCGCATGGTGCGGAGCTCGCGGCCGATGAGCTCATCACGCGTGTGACTGGCAGTGGGCTCGACGTCGAGCCGTTCTTCAGGCGCCTCGAGTGGCGCGTCGCGGAGCTGGAATAGCGACGCCCGCCGTGCATTGAGTCGCGAAGCCGCCACCGCCGCCGGCGTGCGCCAATTTCATGCACCGCGATAGGTGCCCGGCACCATCCTCAGGCATGGCCGTCGCCGCGTCGCGGGTAACCAGCAACGCACACCGCGCGAAATCCACAGTCGAGGCAAGCACTTGACCTAAACCGCGGCGATCGTTCTCGCGTTGGCATTGCGTTTGCAATGTACTTCATAGCCGAGCCGCCAGCGTCGGTGGCTTGAGTTCAAGGGACAACGGCGTCCGAGCGCATCGACCGTATGCGTCCGGATGCCGTTCGCGTTTCGGAGGAGAAAGTGGCGGCGATTCCCGTTTCGCTGGCGCTGCCCGCGGCAGGCAGCGGGACCGCGCCGATCGTCGTGATCGGTTCCGGGCCTTGCGGCTTGCGGGTCGTCCAAGAGCTGCTCAGGCGTGGCGTCGACCGCCGCATCGTGCTGTGCGGCGCCGAGCCGCACCTGCCTTACGACCGAGTCGGTCTGTCGTCGTTCCTCATGGGCGAAATCGGCTTACGCGATCTGCGGCGCGAGCTCGTGCTGCCGCCCAGCAATCTCGTCGCCTCCTATCTCGGCGCGCCGATCGTATCGATCGACCGCAGCGCTCGACGCGTGACGGACGCGGGCGGCCGGATTCAGCCCTACTCGGACCTCGTGCTCGCAATCGGGTCGTCGCCGCACGTGCCGCAGGTCGCGGGAACCGGTCTGTCCGGCGTATTCACGTTCCGCGACCTTCGCGACGCGGAGCGGCTATACGCGCGCCGCATGCGCAGCCGCCACACGGTCGTGCTCGGCGGCGGCCTCCTCGGTCTCGAAGCCGCAAGGGCGATGCACCGCTTCGGCACGCGTGTGACGGTGATCGACCACAACGATCGGCTCATGGCACGACAGCTCGACGTCAGCGCTTCCGCCGGCCTCAAGGAGCACGTCGAGGCCCTCGGCATCGAGGTGATTCTCGGCAGTGGCGTGCGTGCCATTGCGGGAGACGTTCGAGTCGACGGTGTGCAGCTGCGCAGTGGTGCATGCGTGGCCTGCGATACCGTCATCGTCGCGACGGGTATCAGGCCCAACGTGGAGCTCGCGCGCCGCGCGGGGTTGCACGTCGGCCGCGGAATTCGCATCGACGATTCGACGCGCACGTCCGATCCGCACGTCTTTGCCGTGGGCGAGTGCGCGGAGCATCGCGACGTGCTGTATGGGCTTGTCGCGCCGGGGCTCGAGCAAGCCAGCGTCGCGGCCGCCAACATCGCGGGACAGCGCACGCGTTACCTCGGCTCCACGATGGCGACGCGGCTCAAGGTCGTGGGACTACCCGTTTTCAGCGTCGGGATCGTGGCCGAGGAGGATCGCAACGGCCGCTGCATCGCGCGTACCTATCGGAGTGCCGATGGCGCCGTGCGCGGCTCGGTCATCATCGAGCGAGGCCGCCTCGTCGGCGCCGCGATCGTCGGGTCGAGCGCCGACACCGTGCGCATCCATGAAGCCGTTACGCGGCGGCGGCGCGTGTGGTCCTGGCAGGCGCGGCGTTTCGCCCATACGGGCCGGCTGTGGGCGCTCGGCGCGGCCGCGGGCGTCGCCGCGTGGCCGAGGACCGCGACCGTCTG
>DATFFV010000088.1:0-2265 GCA_035249885.1 Gammaproteobacteria bacterium
ACGCCCGAGGATCCCTGATCGAAGTATCGCGCCGGCAAGGCCAAGTAGTGCCCGAACACTTCGCCGCGCAGATCGCGGATCACCGATCGACCGATCCACGTCAGGCCGTACACCATGAGGAAGTCCATGGCGCTGCGCAACGGAAAGAGAATTGCGATGCCCAGCGGAATCTGCCAAGCGCTCTCGGCATTGAGCACGACGTCCCGCAGAGCGTCGGCCCACTGGCTCAGCAACAACGGCACGAACGTGCCGAGCAGCGCGTAGATCGTGGCCGGCACGATGGCCGCCGCCACGAGGAGCCGATGCGGGCGTAGGTATCCTAGCAGCCGTCGATAGACCGAGGCAGCGTTCTGCGCGCTCTCCGACATGGCTCGATCTTAGACGGAATGCGCGGCGGTCGACCGCCACCGTTCGCGGCTCACTGGGTTTGGGCTTCCGGCGGCGTGACGGTGGCCAAGTTTAGGCTCGCAAAGCCGAGCTGCCCGGCGACGTCCATGGCGGTGACGACGGACTGATAGCTCGCCGCGGCATCGGCACGGATGAAGAAGGGTAGATCGCGCTTGTCGCCCGAGAGCCGTTCGATAGCCGCGCGCAGCGTGCGCCGCTCGCTGTTGACGAGCTCGCGGCCGTTGACGAGATACGACCCCGTCTTCGTGATCGTGACCTCGAGCTTCTCGTCGACCGCGGAGATCTTCGTGTCGACCTCCGCCTCCGGCAACTGAAGGCTGATTTCCGTGTCGCGCAGGAAGCTCGTCGACACCATGAAGAACAAGACGAGCACGAGCAGCACGTCGACGAGCGAGATGACGTTGATCTCAGGCTCGTCTCTTGAACGGCTTTGCTGCAGCTTCATCGGTCACCCCAAACACGCCGGAACGCTGCTGGTGCAGCGCCACTTCGATGAAGTGCATCGATTCCTTCTCGATTTTCACGACGAGGCCATCGACGCGTCCGCGCAGATAACGATATGCGATGAGCGCCGGTATCGCCACGGCGAGTCCCGCGGCCGTCGTGATCAACGCCTCGGAAATACCGCCCGCGAGCACGGCCGGATTGCCGACGCCCTCGGTCGTGATCGCCGTGAACGAGCGGATCATGCCCGAAACGGTGCCGAGCAGACCGAGCAACGGCGAAATCGCGGCGATCGTGCCGAGCGGACCCAAATACCGCTCGAGATCGTGCACGACGTGCCGGCCCGTATCCTCGACCACTTCCTTGAGCACATCGCGCGAAGCGTGGCGATAGGCGAGCCCCGCTGCGAGCACTTGGCCGAGCGGTGAGCTCTTGTGTAGCTGTTGCAGGTGCTGCACGTCGAGCTGATTGTGCTGGATCCACTCGGCGACGTGCGTCCCGATGTCCGGCGGCAGCACGCGTTTTTCCTGCAGCGTCCACAGCCGTTCGAGAACGATCGCCACCATCACCACGGAGCAGGCGATGATCGGCAACATGAGCCAACCACCGGCTTGGACGATCTCGAGCATGAAGAACCCGGACTCCCCTTGAGCTGCCGCGAACTATAGCGCGCTGAAGCCTGATTCACCATGGAAATTTGGGCGTCTGCCAATAACGGTGACGGCCGTCACGCTCTGTCGAAACCGCGGCTCCCTCGGGGCCGAGCTCGACGCTCACGGCGCCCGCTTCGCCGGTAACGACGACGGCGGCGCCGCGTTGCTCCCAGCGCTGCCGCACCTCGGGCCGCGGGAATCCCCAGCGATTGGCGAAGCCCGCCGAGACGATCGCGAGCTTCGCGCCGGCTGCCGCCACGAACTCCGGCGAGGACGACGTCGCGCTGCCATGATGCGGCACGACGACGACGTCCGCGGCGATGCGCTCCGTGAGCAGCGCGCGCTCCCCAAGCCGTTCGACGTCGCCCGTCACGAGCAGCGTCGCCGCGCCCGTCGTGACCGAAAGCACGCACGAGCTGTCGTTGCCGCGCGCCGCGAAGTCGGCGCCCGGGTGCAGGATCGCGAAACGCACGCCGTCCCACTGCCATTGCTGCCCGCTCTCGCAGACACGCCCCGGCAGCGCCGTCGCATCGGGACCCTTGAGCACCTCGATGCCCGGGAACGCGGCGACCACGGCCGCGGCGCCGCCGGCGTGGTCGCTGTCGGCGTGGCTCACGACGAGTCGATCGAGCCCGCGCCTCCCCGCCGCGCCGAGCGCGGGCACGACGACCTCGGCTCCCGCATCGAAGCCCGAGCGCGAGATGGGCCCCGCGTCGAACAACAGCCGGTGGTGGCGCGTCTCGACGAGCACGGCAAGGCC
>DATFFV010000089.1:0-4034 GCA_035249885.1 Gammaproteobacteria bacterium
CCCAATGAAACACTGGCTGCTCGGTTCCTTGGCTGGCGCGGCACTCACGGTACCCCTCGCCTCCGTTGCCCACCACTCGGCCGCCGTGCTCTACCACCTCGATCAACAGATCACGGTCGAAGGCAAAGTCACGCGCTTCACGCTGGGCAACCCGCACGCGCGCATCTTCCTCACGGTGACGGGCGCCGACGGCACGACGCAGGAATGGATGGCCGAGGGCGGGTCGCGCACGGTGCTGCTGCGCAACGGCTGGACGGGCGAGGAAGTCAAAGCCGGCGACGCGATCAAGATCGTCGGCAATCCGTCGCGCGACGGCAGCAACGTCGTGCACTGGCAGCGGCTCGTGCTGCCGTCGGGTCAGGAGCTCTGGGGCGAGGACATCCCTGAGGAATCGGCGCTCGAGGCCCTGCGCCAGCGGCGGCGCTGAGCGCCGCACTCGACTTAGCGCTAGTGATCGTGCCCGTGGCCGCCCGGCCCGTGCGCATGCCCGTGCGTGAGCTCTTCCTGCGTCGCGTCGCGCACGTCGACGATCTCGATCTCGAACGTCAGCGTCTTGCCCGCGAGCGGGTGATTCAGGTCGAGATCGACGTTGAAGTGCCCCACCTTCCGCACGCGCGCCTGCCGGCCGCCGTCGCGTGTGTTGACGACGACCATTTGCCCCACTACAAGGGGCCCGCGCGTCGCGAGGTGCTTCCGCGGCACGCGCTGCACGGCATTCTCGTTGCGCTCGCCGTAACCGTGCTCGGGGGTCACGGTGGCCGTGAATTTGTCGCCGCTCTTCTTGCCCTTAAGCTGCATCTCCAGGCCCGGCACGATGCCGGTGCTGCCGTGCAGATAGACGACCGGGCTGTGCCCTTCCGAGCTTTCGTTGATCGCGCCGTCGTCGGCGGTGAGCTTGTAGTGGAACGAGACGACCTTGTCGTCGCCGATCGTCATCGACTCGCTAGTCATGCTGAACTGCTCCGCGCTTCTTATCGTGATGCTTGCGCTTCGATTTTGGGCCGGGCGGCGGTCGCTTCGCCGCGTTGTGGCCGGAATCTACACTGATCGAGAGTTGTTGTCCGCAGACCCACGCCTTGCGCAGCCGCTGGTAAACATCGGACGGCATGCCACCGGGCAGCTCCACCATGGAGTACGCGCCGAAGATGTCGATACGGCCGATGTGCGCCGCATCGATACCGGCCTCGTTGGCGATCGCGCCCACGATGTTGCCGGGCTGCACGCCGTGCTCGTGCCCCACCTCGATGCGATAACGCACGCCTCCGCGCCGGGGTGCGTCGCGGCGGGGTGCGTCGCGCGAAGCGAAGTGCTCGCGGCTCCGCTCTTTGCCGCGCGGAGCGCTGCGCCCCTCGTCGCGCGGCTCTTGCCGCCGCGGCGGAGCGGCCGGCGGCTGGATCGGCCGATCCTTTTGCGCGAGGTACGCGAGCGCGGCGGCAATCTCGTGCGCCTGTCGGCCGTGCTCCGCCGCGTAGCTAGTCACGAGCCCGTCGAAGAAACTCAGATCCTGCGAAGCGAGCACCCCGCTGATGGTCTCTTTGAACTGCGCCGCGCGCCGATCCGCGACGTCCTCGCGCGTCGGCAGGTGCATGGGCTCGACGCGTTGACGCGTGGCCCGCTCGATCGCGACGAGAATGCGCCGCTCGCGCGGCATCACGAACAGAATCGCGTGGCCGGAGCGCCCTGCGCGGCCCGTTCGGCCGATGCGATGGATGTAACCCTCGACGTCGTGCGGTATGTCGTAGTTCACGACGTGCGTGATGCGGTCGACGTCGAGCCCGCGCGCCGCGACATCGGTCGCCACGACGATGTCGAGCTTGCCCTTCTTGAGCCGGTCAACCGTGCGCTCGCGCATGGCCTGCGTCATCTCGCCGCTCAGCGCGGCACTGGCGAGGCCGCGCGCCTCGAGCTTCTCGCTGAGCTCGCTCGTCGCTTGGCGCGTGCGGACGAAGATCAGCATCGCGTCGAAGTCCTCGGCCTCGAGGATGCGCGTGAGCGCGTCGAGCTTGTCGAAGCCGCGCACCTCGACGAACCGTTGGTCGACGGACGCGACCGTCGCCGTCTTCGTCTTGATCTTGATCTCGACGGGATCGGAAAGGTGATGCGCAACCACCTTGCGAATGCGATCCGGCAACGTGGCGGAAAAGAGCGCCACCTGCTTCTGCTCGGGCATCTCGCCCAAGATGCTCTCGACGTCGTCGATGAAGCCCATGCGCAGCATTTCGTCGGCTTCGTCGATCACGACGGCTTCAAGCTTATCGAGCTTGAGCGTCTTGCGACGCAAGTGATCCTGGATCCGCCCCGGCGTGCCGACGACGGCGTGCACTCCGCGGCGTAGCTGTTTGAGCTGGAAGTCCATGCCCTGGCCGCCGTAGACGGGCAGCACGTGAAACCCCTTGAGGTGACGCGCATAGGTTTGCATCGCTTCGGCCACCTGGATTGCGAGCTCCCGCGTCGGAGTCAACACGAGGAGCTGCGGCTCTGCGCGCTTGAGATTGAGCCGGCAGAGCAGCGGTAGCGCGAACGCGGCAGTCTTGCCCGTGCCGGTTTGCGCCTGGCCGAGCAGGTCCCGGCCCTCGAGCAGCGGCGGGATCGCCGCGAGCTGGATCGGCGACGGCGACTCGTAGCCGACTTCGCGCACGGCGGCGAGCACGGCTTCGCAGAGGCCCAGGCCGTCGAAGCTTGGGGGGGTCGGAGGGGTGGCTGGCTCGCTCATGGGGGCGGCGATCATCCCCGAAGGCCGGCGCTAGCGCAACGGCGAGCTAATCCTTGAGCGAGAACGGCGTGAAATTCGTGGTCGTGTCGTAGTAATCCTCGTGCTCGTGGCGCTTGAGCCAGCCCACGATCAAGTACGTCACGGGCGTCATGACGACCTCCACCATGACCTTGAAGAACCAGTTGAACGCGATCACGGCGAACAACGTCTCGCCAGCCCAGATGCCCGCGAACGCGAGCGGGTAGAAGATCGCGCTGTCGACGCCCTGCCCCACGATCGTCGAGCCAATCGTGCGCGTCCAGAGCCAGCGCCCGCGCGTCATGACCTTCATGCGCGCGAGCACGTAGGCGTTGACGAAATCGCCGACCCAGAACGCCGCGATCGACGCGACCGCGATGCGCCACGTGTAACCGAAAACGACCTCGATCGCGGGCTGTAGCGTTGCGTTGAAGGGCTCCGTGTCCGACGCCGGCAGGTGCACGACGACCCAAGCCATCACGCTCGCGAACACCATCGCCATGAAGCCGGCCCAGATCACGCGCCGTGCACGCGCATAGCCGTACACCTCTGTCAGCACGTCGCCGAAGATGTAGCTGATCGGGAAAAAGATGTTGCCGACGCCAAATACGAACACGCCGCCGATCACGGGCAGCGGGATCTCGGAAACCTTGGCCGTGCCGATGAGATTCGAGCACAGCAGCACCGCGACGAAGCCCGCGAGCACGAGGTCGTAGTAGCGGTAGCGGCGGGTGGGCTGCTCGGTAAGGCTCAAGATCGTCCGCGCTGGATAGAGCTACTGCGCCTCTCTCGAGTAGTCGATCAGGCCGAGCTCCCGGCACTTGTCTTCGGTGTAAGGTGCGTCGGCGATCTGGATGACGTCCGAGCCCGTGTACGTGCCTTGCAGGTATACGGGATCCGTAGCCTCGTAAGCACGCGTCAGCGTGAACGTCTCGGGATTCAGCGAGAACCGCTCGACCACGCGCAGCCGGTCACTGTGGCGTACCGGCGCGTTCAGCACGCCCGGCTGGAATCCTGTGGTCTCGACGACCAGCACGTCGTTCTCCCATCGGCCGACGGAATAGCCCGCGCGGCTCGGCGCGACGTTTGCCGGGCGCGCGGCCGCGTTCAGATGGATCGTCCGCTCGAGCCCCATCTGGCCGTAGCGCAGCACGATGGCATCGTCGCTTTGCTCGATCCGGTTGACGGGACCGTCGAACGTCCAATCGAACAGGATGCTCGTCGTCTCGCACCGCATGCGCGGGTTCTCGGTCGTGCCATTGCGGAACGCGTCGGCGGCGGCCTGGCCCTCGGGAGTGAAGGT
>DATFFV010000090.1:0-3382 GCA_035249885.1 Gammaproteobacteria bacterium
CGCGGCGCTTTTCGAGCGCCTGGACCCCGGCGAGCCGCTGGCCGCTCTCACGAAGAACGGCCGCGACGACGAGGCCACGGACATTCTAGCGACACTGCTCGGCCGCATGTCGCCGCTCGATCCCCCCGAGTGGTGCAGAACCGTCGGGCGCGTGGGTGACGCGTTCGCGCGCTACGCCGCGAGCGGCGACGAGCGCGTGCCGCGCGCGCTCGTCGAACCCGCGCAGCGCATCTACTCCGATCTTTGCAGAACCGAGCGCAACCCCGCGCTGCTGCACGGCGACTTACATCACTACAACGTGCTGTCGGATGAGGCGCGCGGCTGGTGCGCCATCGATCCCAAGGGCGTCGTCGGCGAGCTCGAGTACGAGATCGCCGCGGCGCTGCGTAACCCGATCGACCGGCCCGATCTGTTCGCCAAGCTCGACGTCGTCGAGCGGCGCCTCGATCAGTTCGGACTCGTGCTCGGCATCGACGTCGGGCGCGCGCGCGGGTGGTGCTTTGCGCAAGCAGTGCTCTCGGCGATCTGGAGCATCGAGGACGGGAGGGCCGGCGCGGCGCGCGACGCGGTCCTCGAGCTCGCCCGCGTGCTGCTCGATTCGAGTGCGCTCAAGACCGACTTTCTCGACTGAAGGGCGAGCGGGGACTGAGAGGGTGCCGGTGTTACGGTTTCGGCTCAACCGAAGGTTCGGTTCGACCGAAACCGTAACACCGGCACCTCTTAGAGGGCGATCTCGACGAGGGCCGTGGTGGCGCGGTCGCGGTCGTGGTCGCTGCCGATGGTCGCGACGGTTTCGCGGTAGGCGGCAAGGACGTCCGCGTCGCGCGGTAGCTTCGGCGCAATGGCGACGAGCAATGTCGCGCAATCGAAGTCGCTGCCGATGCTGCGCGCCGATTCGAGCAGCAGGCGCCAACCCGCGGGCGTGAGATTCGCGCGGTCGCCCAGGGCCGTGAGCGCTTCGCGGTGGTCGAAGTCGCTGCCGATGCTGCGTGCGGCTGTCGTGTAGGCGCGAGCGAGCAGGTCCGACGCGCCGACGCGCGGCGCGGCTTCCGCGAGCAGCACGCGCAAGTCGAAGTCCGAGCCGATCTCCGTACCGGCCATTTCGATCGCTCCCGCGACGAGCTCGTCGGAGCCGTCGGCTCTCGTGACGAGCGGTTGCAACGCGAGGCGAATGTCGAAGTCGGAGCCGATCGTACCCGCCAAGCCGAAGTAGGCCGCCGCGGCTTCGGGCGTGCTCGGCATGCGCGGGCCCACGTGCTCGAGCAGCGTGCGCGCGTCGAAGTCCGAGCCGAGGGTTCTGCCGGCGCCGAGCAGCGCGACGAACTGATCGCCCGTCGGCATCTCGAGGTCGTGGACCTCGGTCAACGTGGTGCGCAGGTCGAAGTCCGAGCCCATGCGGTCACCTGCGAGCGTCATCAGGCGCAGAAAATCGGCGTCGGCGATCATGGCCGTCGAAGCGTATTGCACCGTGTACACGCGTTGCGCGAAGTCGGAGTTGATGAGGCCGATCTCGTCGAGCAGCCCTTCGTGGCCGCGATTCTCGATGAGCCACGCGACGCGCTGCTCGGCGCTGATACCCGTCTCTCGGAGGACCACGGGCATGACTTCGGTGACGAAGGCGTCGGCGTCAGGACCCCAAGGTTGCTCGTCCCCGCCGACGAAGAACTGCCGCTCTACGGCGCCGTTCACCCCCTCGAAGCGGGCGCGGCGCTCGGTCCGCCCGCGCGTCATGCGGACGTCGAGCGAGCCGCCCTCGTCGAGCGCTGCCACGCCGCTGCCGTCGGGCGCGAGGTCGATCTGCCCGTCGCCGCGGACCCCGAGCGTGTAGTCGGCGGTCGAGATCCGGAAGTTCATCGAGCCGCCGTCGAAATGCCAGCCCATCGCGCCGTCGCGTATCGCTGTCGCGAAGAAGAACAACGCGATTCCGACGAGGATGATGTAGTTCATGACGATTGCTGCTGATTCTTACGCGCGATCATGTAGACGCCGATGTTGCCGACGCCCGTGGCGCCGAGCAGCACGGCGATCGCACCCGGCGTCACGTCGTTCCAGCCGAAGCTCTCGATGAGCGCGAAGCCCACGGCCAAGGACGTCAAGACGACGCCCCAGCGCAACGAGGCCTGGCGTCCCTGCAGCTCCTCGCTCTTGACGAGCGAGCGCAGGAGCTCCTCGGAGGTGTTCGAGGCCAGCAACTTGCTGCGCGCGCGCGCGTCGACGAAAGCCTTGATCGCGTAGGTAACGCAGAGGAAGAAAGTGATCGGGATGAGAACTTCGAAGTCCATCTTGGCGGTGTCCTAAATTCAATGTCCCGGCCGGTATGGTCCGGGCTCGTAGACAATGGATACGGCCTCCGGGCGGCCGGTTGCAGAGCCGACCACCCGGCAGTTGCAACCGTCGGCCCCTAGAGTGTATCGATCACAGGATGGGTCCTGGGAAGCCTCCGGGCATCGACGACGACCGCGTGCTGGTCCAGGCCGTGCTGGCGGGCGCCCCCGGAGCATTCGAGACGCTGGTCCGCGACTACCAGCGCCTCTGTTGGCACATTATCAATCGCATGGTCCGACACCCCGACGACACACGAGAGCTCTGCCAGGACACGTTCCTCCGGGTCCACCAGTACCTGCACCAGTACCGGTTCGAAAGTGCGCTCAAGTCCTGGATCGGCCAGGTGGCCTATTCGGTCGCCCGGCGGCACCTCGAGCGCAAGCGCATCCCGCTCGCCGAGCCCGTCGGCGACGACGACCCCATAGCCCAAGTCGAGCTCGTGTCCGACGGGTTCGACCTCGAGGCGGCGAGCGCCGACGACGAGCTCGGGGCCTTGCTGCGGGCGGAAATCGAGGCATTGCCGCCCTTGCAGCGGACACTGCTGACGTTGTATCACTTGGATGAGGTGCCGATCCCGGAGATCGCAACCATGACGGGGCTTTCGGCCGGCACGATCAAGAGCCACCTGTTTCGCTGCCGCGCGGTGTTGCGCGGCCGCTTGCAGGCGCGAATAGGAGGGACCGAATGAGCACGGAACGCGATTTGGACGAGCGCGAGCAGCGCGAGTGGCAGGTTCAGGAGCGTGCGCTGCGCGCGGAGCGTGCCGGTGAGCGGTCGCAAGGCGATCCGGCCGTCGCGCAGTATCGGCTCATCGCGCGCGCGTTGCGCGACCCGCCGCTCGCGCCGCTGCCCAGTGATTTCGCCGTGCGTACCGCAGCGCGCGTCGCCGGCGCGCAGTCGCTCAGCGAGCAGGTCGACGTTTGGCTCGGGCGCGCGCTTCTAGCGCTGCTGCTGCTCGCGGGAGTCGCGGCCGTGCTCATCTACAACGGCGACTCGTTGCGCGAGTTCTCATTGAGCGTGCCGGAGCGTGCCGCGTTCCGCATTCAAACTCTTGCGA
>DATFFV010000091.1:0-2674 GCA_035249885.1 Gammaproteobacteria bacterium
TGATTTTTCTCGCCGAGGCCGGCGAGGAGGGCACGACCGAGATCGGCATCGAGTTCATGGTCGAGCAGCACTTCGACACGATCGACGCCGAATACTGCCTCGCGGAGGGCGGTAGTGCGACGCGTGTGCAGGGGGACGTCCGCTACGCGGGCGTGGCGACGGCCGAAAAATTCCCCAAAGGCATCGATCTCATCGCGCACGGTGTCGCGGGTCACGGCTCCGTGCCGCTCGAGAGCAATCCGATCGCGCGTCTCGCGCGCGCCATCGACACGCTGACGCAGTGGCAGCCGCCCGTGGTGTTGAACGAGACGACGCGCGCGTACTTCGCGCGGCTCGGCGAGATCGCGGAGCCGGCCGTCGCGCGTCGCTATCGCGATGTGCTGAGCTCCGACCCAGCGGTCGTCGCGGCTGCCGACGCGTGGCTGCGCGCCAACGAGCCGGCCAAGGCTTCGATGCTACGCACGTCGATCTCGCCGAATATCGTGCAGGGCGGGTATCGCAACAACGTCATTCCGTCCGACGCGCGCGTGACGCTCGACGTGCGCATGCGCCCCGGCGAGGATCCGGAGGCTTTCCGCGCCGAGCTCGAACGCCGTATAGCCGACGACAAGATCGACGTCGTGTTCAACGGCTTCGGCGAGCGGCCCGCGGGGCTCGTGTCGCCGATCGACACCGAGGCGTTCGTGGCCATCGAGCGTGCGATCAGGACGCACTACGAGGCGCCCGTCATACCGATGATGCTCACGGGCGCAACGGACATGGCGTTCTTGCGGGCCAAGGGCATTCGCTGCTACGGCGTGGGGCCCGCCGTCGACGAGGAGGACGGCCCGCTCGGCTTTGGCGCGCACAGCGACCAGGAACGCATCGTCGAGCAGGAGCTCTACCGGTTCGTGCGGTTTCATTACGACGCCGTCGTGGCGCTCGCGGGGTCGGGGCGCTGAGATGTCACGGAGCACGCGCCACCTCGTCAGCGCGCTGATCTGCCTGGCCGCCGGGGCACATGCCGCCTGGTGGTTTGCGACGGGGCGCGCGGCGCTCGCCTCGGGCTTCGACATCGGCCTCACGGTCGCGCAAGCGATCGTGGGCTTCGGCGGTGCGCTGTGGTTCTATGCGCGCTCGCGCGGTGCGGCGCTTTAGGGGCGCATGCCGCGCGTCGCCGCCAAGCTCGCCTCGCTCGGCCTCGTGCTGCCGAAGGCGATTCAGTTGCCGCCGGGCGTGGTGCTGCCGTTTCGTCCCGTCTGCGTTCGCGGCGAGCGCGCTTACGTTTCGGGGCACGGGCCGCTCAACCCCGACGGCACGCTCGCGCCGCCGTTCGGCAAGGTCGGACGCGACTTGTCGGTCGAGCAGGGTTATCGCGCCGCGCGCCTCACGGCGCTCGCGATGCTCGGCAGCATCGAGCGCGAGCTCGGCGACCTCGACCGCGTACGCGCGTGGACGCGCGTGTTCGGGATGGTCAACTCGGCGACGGGTTTCAATCAGCAACCGCGCGTCATGAACGGGTTCTCGGAGCTCATCCTCGAGCTCTTTGGACCGGATTGCGGTGCGCATTCGCGCAGCGCCGTGGGCATGGCGGAGCTGCCGTTCGACTTGCCCGTCGAGATCGAAGCCGAGATAATCCTTTAACGCGGCACGACGCTAAAGATTTGTCGAGCCCCCGACCGGGCACCGCGCCTTCACGCGCTATGATCGTGCTCTTGAACCTGGCATTGGGGGAAATCATGCGCACGCCGACCGTCGGCACGAGACCACTGACTCGTCGCGTCTTGCTGCTCGTCACCGGCGGTGTAGCTCTCGCCGCGCTCGCCGTGTTCGACGCGCCCGAGGCCACGGCCCAGGAGCCGCTCAAGATCGGCATCATCGGCACCGGCCGCATCGGCGGCGCACTTGCCCGACACTGGGTCAACGCGGGTCACGAGGTCTTCATGTCGTCGCGCCACCCCGACGAGCTCGAGCCGCTCGCGAAAGAGCTAGGGTCCCGAGCTCACGTCGGGACGCCGCGCGAGGCGGCCGCCTTCGGCTCCGTCGTGCTCGTATCGGTGCCGTACGGCGCGATGCCGCAGATCGGCATGGACTACGCGGCGGAGCTTGCGGGGAAGGTGATCATCGATACGAGCAACCCTGTCGAGCGGCGCGACGGCTCGCAGGCGCTCGAGTGGCAGCAAAAAGGAGCGGGTCTCGCGACGGCTGAGCTGCTCAAGAACCGTCGTGTCGTGCGCGCGTTCAACTGCATACCGGCCGCATCGTTGGCGAACCAGGCGAACCGTCAGCCCGCGCGTCTCGCGATTCCCATCGGCGGCGACGACGCCGCCGCGGTCGCGATCGCCGAGCGCCTCGTGCGCGACGCGGGGTTCGATCCGGTCATGATCGGCAGCCTCGCCGAGAGCCGCCGGTTCGATCTCGGCCAGCCCCTGGCCGCGGGCAACTTGAGCGCGGCCGAGCTGCGCGCGCGAATGGATCAATAGCTTCGGCGCCGCGCTACCGTCAGTCCGCGTGGCTCTCGTAGATCACGGGCACCTTGTGCTCGACCGCGTAGCTGCGCGCGATGAACATCGCGTCCTCTTTCGACATCGCTTCGCAGTCGACGATCGTCGTGCAGCTCCAGCCCGAGCGGTCGCCGCCGCTCGCAGCGCTGTAGGAGAGATGCTCGATCGTGGCTAGGCGTTGGCCGCCCGGG
>DATFFV010000092.1:0-3963 GCA_035249885.1 Gammaproteobacteria bacterium
ATAGCTCGACGTGCCTTCGGCGCGCTCCTTGATGAGGTTCCACGTGGCGACGAGGATCTCCTTCTGCCGCCGCGAGATCTCGTTCTGCTCCTGACCGCCGCCGCCGCCACCGCCCCCGCCGCCAGCCGGCGCTTGCGAGAAGTTGCGGTTGAAGGGCTGGACCTCGACGAAGAAGAGATCGGTCTGCACCTCGCGGCCACGATCCTCCGCGACGGCGTAGTACGAGATCACGTCGCCGGGCTCGAGCGCGCGCAGCTCGGGCGCGGGAGCCTCGGCGGCCTCGCCTGCGGGCAGCTCGGGCTCGTCGGCTTGGTCGGGCTCACCGCCGCGCGTGGGCTCTCGGACGTTTTCGATCTCCCGCTGCCCCGGCCGCACAATGAGCTCCTCGATGCCGTTCGGGAATGCGCCGCGCCTGTTTTCAACAGGGCGATCCGCCCGGCGCGGCCGGACCTCTTGCGTGAGCTCCTCGAGATAGAGCACCTGTTGGCCGATGACGCTGTTGCCCTCGACGTCGAGCGGCGCCGTGGCCCACTCGCCGCCGTTGACGGAGTAGCGCACCTCGACGCGGTCGAGACCGAAGTCGTCACTGGCCTCGACGCGCACCGTGACTTCCTCGATGTTGCTCGCGCGCCAATCGCGCCCGGGCTTCACGACCTTGACCACGGGCTTGTTGTCCGGAATCAACGAGATCAGGTAGTCGTCCGTGAGCTTCACGGAATCGCCGTTGAACAGGACCGAGACGTAGTACTCGCCGTCCTTCGCGACCTCGAGCATGCCCGTGAGGACACCGCCCGCGGTCTGCATGGCCGTGCGCTGGCCGTCGACGACGAGCTCGGACGCCTCGAGCGGCTGGTCCGTCGTGAGCTCGACCGTGACCTGCGTGCCCTCGACGGCGCGGATGTCGTCGCCGGGCTCGATGACGAGCGGCTCGAGCTTGGTCCAGTTGGGATAGTTATAGGTGAGCTTCAAGTTCGTGATGCGCGGCAGGTCCACGACGTCGACTGCGAACTCGGGGCTCCGAAGGCCCGCGGCCTGCACGTAGTAACGCATCGGCCCGCGCAGCGCGAAGACCGTGTAGTCGAAGCTGCCGTCGGCGCGCCGGTCCATGACCGCGCTCTCCCATTGCGCGCCCGGTTGGAACTGCGCGAAGACTTCCATGCGCGAGGGCTCGAAGCCCTCGGCTGTGGCGGTCACGCGCAGATCGCCGCCGCGGCGCACCGTGGCGTCGCCGGGCAGCACTGCGAGGTGCTGGGGCGGCAACGTGTCCTCGACGAGCCAACCGGCCCAGAGGTGCCGCACGCCGTAGCGCCAATTAGGGGGGCCGAACACCGCCGTGCCGACGAGCACGACGGCGGCCAGCACCGCGAGCGCCGCGGGTCCACGCACGTGCAACGTGGGGATCTTGAGCGCGACGGGAATCTTGCGCGCGAAGTTGAGCGCGTCCTCGGCGAGCAGACCCAAGAACGGCGTGGCTCGCTCGGGCGGACCGTGCACGATGCCGTCGTAAGTTTCGAGCCGGCCGTTGAAATCGGGAGCCCGCTGCTCGATGTCGCGAATGCCGCGGCTCTTCTTGAGCGCGCGCAGCGGCAACGCAACCAGGGCCACGGCGATGGCCGCGAGCACGACGACGAGCAACGCGCGGGCGGTGTAGACGATTTGCGGGTCGAAGGCGCGGCGGATGCCGAAGTAGACGGCCAGCAGCGTGACGACGAGCGCAGCCGCGGCGAGCAGCGCTGCGCCGCGGGCGACGATGAGCGCCTGCAACCGCTTGCGGAACTCACCGAGGTAGGCTTCGAGCTGCGACTGGGCTGTCATGCGGCCACTCCTCTTCGAATCCTAAGATGCCAGTTTCCTACCGCGGATTCCACGACTACGAGCGTTAATAGCAGCAACATTAACAATGGCCCGAGCGAGCTGGGCAGTCCTTCCTCGTTCGCGACCAGGGCCGTTTGCACCTGGTCTGCGGCCTGGACGCCAAGCCCTGTCCACCGTTCGACCGTCGCGGCGTCGATCGGTGCGAGGTCCGACTCGCGCGGATCGAAATTCACCGCGACGAGCTCCGTCGTGCCACCGCCCACGACCTCATAAAAACCGACCTGGTCGAGCACCACGTCGTCGCCGCCGGCGCCAAGACCAAGGGCCGCCTCGCCGCGCGGATCGAATATCTGTGCGCCCGAAAAACCCAATGCCCGCACCGCGAGGGTGCTGCCGAGCGCCGCTTCGCTCGTGAACCCGGCGCCGCCGAGCAGGTGGTTGGCGAGGCCGGCCATGAGCGGTACGAACGCGGGCTGCACGGGCAGATCATTCCACTCGCGGCCCAGCGAAGATGTGAACAGCAGCACGCGTCCCTCGCCCAACAGGCGCTCGATCAACAGCGGCGTCCCGTCGGCGAGCCGCAGGACGATGCGACCCTCGGCCGCGGGGTCGACGCTCAAATAGCGCTCGAACGTCGCGGCGCGCAGCTCGGCCACACCGCGCACCGCGGGGTGCGTGACGTCGATCTCGCCGATCGAGACCGCTCGTTGGCCGCCCATTTGCGCAGTGCCGCGCAGCGCCTCGCCCGTGACGGGCACCGTCGTGAGACCCGCCGAGCGCGGCCCGGCCGCGAGCAGCGCGTCGCCGCCACCTTCGATATACGTCTGCAACGCCGAGGCTTGGCTTGCGTCGAGCGCACCGACGTCCGTCACGACGACGAAGCTGAACTCGCTAAGCGGCGGATCACCGGCCGGCGTCGTGCGGACCTGCGGCGTGAGCGCGAGCGTCGTGAGCGTCTCGAGCGCGGCGCTCGTGTACAGCGGCGCCTTGCCCCCGGGGTCCGGCGTGACGACCAACACGTCGCGCGGCTCCGGGCGCTTGACGGCGAGATAACGCCGATCGTCGGCGGCGAGGTCGTCGCCGGGCGCGAGCGTGACCTCGACGCGGTTCGGGCCCGAGGCGAGATCGAGCGCAGCGAACGGCGCCTGCGCGAGTCCGCCGGCCGGAATCTCGACGGTCTCAACGCCGACCGCGCGGCCGTTGTGGGTCAGCGTCAGGGTCTTCACGGCGTCCTCCGCCGCGAAGCTGCGCACGTTGGCCGTGAGCTCGCCCGTGAGCGCCGACGCGCCGAAGCCGTCGACGGCCCAGTTCTCCGCTGCGCCGCGCGCCACGTCGTGAATCACGATCTCGGCGCTACGGCGCGGCGCGAGCTCGCCGAAGCGGGCCGGCAGTGCGCTCGATTGGATGTCCGTCACGAGATCGAGCACCACCGGCAACTCGGCCGTGCGCAGCAAGCCGTCGACCGAGCGCATGAGCTGTCCGTACTCGAGGCGGAACGCGCCCGGCTCGGCGGTGTTGAGCGTCTGGCGCAATGCGGCCACGTCCGCCGTCGCGGGTCCGAGCACCTCGAACACGCGCCCGGCGAGCACGATTTGCGCGCGGTCTTCGGCATTCAGAGAATCGAGCACGTCGTTCGCCGCCGCACGGGCGCGTTCCCAGCGATCGCCGTGCCCCATCGACGCCGAGCCGTCGAGCACGATGAGGTGCAAGCGCGCACCCTCGGCGCCGCCGGCCTCGGGCGTGCGCCAGATCGCGGGCTCGGTGAAGGCCAGCGCCAGCAGCACGAGCACGCCGATGCGCAGCGCGAGCAGCAGCAGGTACTGAACCTTTTTCGCGAGCACACGCCTGGGCTCGCCGGGCTCGAGGAACATCAGCGAGCTGAACTTCTGCTTGTTCGGGTTATCCGACGACAGCCGGTGCAACCACCACGGCAGCCCGATCGCCAGCAGCCCGAGTAGAAACGCCGGCGCGAGGAGGCTCACGCGGTTACCTCATCGCCGGCAGCAACGTCCGCATACGGCATTGCCCGGGGACGCCGCAAGTACGTCCCTGTAGGCTCGCTGTTCGCCATCCCTGGCTCACAGCGCCCCGGAATGGCCTGTACGCAGGTCAGCTCCGAGGCGCGATCAGCCGGGTTTGGAAGAGGTC
>DATFFV010000093.1:0-2551 GCA_035249885.1 Gammaproteobacteria bacterium
ATCGGCGAAGTGCCCGTCGACGCCGAGCGCCGCCCAACGGTCGAGCTCGGCATTCACGCTGCGGCGCGCCGCGCGCGGCATGAGCCCGAGCGAGTGGCCGCAAAGATAGATCAGAGTGCGGTCGCGCTCGCGCGGCAGCTCGAACTCGCGGCGCAGGGCCGCGAGCTCGTCGGCCGCGTCGAGAGCGCGCGCGCCGGCCGAGCCGGGCAAGAATTTGCCGAATGCCACGGTTACCTCGGCGGCAGCACGGCGCCGCAGCGCTTGCACGTGCGTGCCGCGACGCTGCCGTAGAAGCGCTCGAACACCGGAGGCAGGTCCTTGACGATGTCGGACACGTGCAGATACTCCTCGTGGAGCTTGTTCGCGCACTTCGGGCAGAACCACAAGAACCCGTCTTGCTCGTGCGCTGCACGCGGCCGCTCGACGACGACGCCGACCGTGTCGCGGAAGCGCTGCGGCGAGTGCGGCACGCGCGGCGGCAGCAGGAAGATCTCGCCCTCGCGGATCGGGATTTCGACGAACTCGCCGTCTTGGACGGTCTTGAGCAGCATCTCGCCTTCGACCTGGTAGAACAGCTCGGGGCCCTCGTCGACGTGGTAATCGGTGCGCGAGTTCGGGCCACCGACGATTTGGACGATGAAGGCGCCGTCGACGAACATCTCCTTGTTGCAGACGGGCGGCTTCAGGTGCTCGCGGTTGTCGTCGATCCAGTCGAGCAGCTTGAACGGTTTCGGCAGTGTCATGGCTAGTCTCAAGCGTTCGCCGCGAGCCGGCCGAGCCCGCATTATGCCGCGACCCGCGCGTCGGCGGCGTACGGAGTCACGGGGGCAGGGCCGCGAGGCGCGCGAAATCCGCGGGTGCCAAGGTCTCGGGCCGCGCTTTGGGGTCGATGCCCGCCGCCGCGATCTGCTCCGGCGTGAGCCGGCCCTTGAGCGCGCGGCCGAGCGTCTTGCGGCGCATGGAGAACAGGTGCGCGACGAGCGCGGCGAAGCGCGCGCGATCGGGCACGGCGAACGGCGGCGCGGCGTGCGGCGTGAGGCGCACGACCGTCGACCAGACCTTCGGCGGCGGTGCGAATGCGCCCGGCCCGACGTCGAAGCACCGCTTGCTCTCCGCAAACAGCGCGAGCATCACCGTGAGCCGCCCATAGTCCTTGCCGCCGGGGCGCGCCGTCATGCGCTCGACGACCTCGCGTTGCAGCATCACGTGAAGGTCCTTGATCGCTGCGTCGAAGCCGAGCAGGTGAAACAAGAGCGGCGTCGAAATGTTGTAGGGCAGATTGCCGACGACGCGCAGCGAGCGCGGTCGCAGCGCGAGCGCGCCGAAATCGAAGGTCAGGGCATCGGCCTCGTGGACGACGAGCCGCTCGGGATGCGCGACGCGCTGGGGCAGCGCCGCCGCGAGCTCGCGATCGATCTCGACGACGTGCAACCGTTCGAGCTTCTCGACGAGCGGAATCGTGAGCGCCCCGGGCCCGCCGCCGATCTCGACCATCGTGTCGCTTGGGCTCGGGCGAATGACGTCGACGAGCCTGCGAATGACGGCCGGATCGTGCAGGAAGTGTTGGCCGAGCCGTTTTTTGGCGCGCACCGCGTGCTTGCTCAGGCGATCGCGAGCGCGAGCTCGACGGCCGCGAACAGGCTGTCGGGCCGAGCACGCCCCGTGCCCGCGAGGGACAGTGCCGTGCCGTGATCGACCGAGGTCCGCACGATCGGTAGGCCGAGCGTCACGTTGACGATCTCGCCGAACGACAGCGCTTTGAGCACGGGTAGCCCCTGGTCGTGATACATCGCGACGACGGCGTCGCAGCGCTCGAGCGACTCGGGGGTGAACGCCGTGTCGGCCGAGACCGGGCCGACGACGTCGAGACCTTCGGCCTCGAGCGCATGCACGGCCGGCTCGATGATGGTCTCTTCTTCGGTGCCGAGCGTGCCGCTCTCGCCGGCGTGGGGATTCAAGCCCAGCACGAGCAGGCGCGGTCGAGCGATGCGAAAGCGGTGCGTGAGGTCGCGGTGCACGATGCGGATGAGGCCCTCGAGCTTCGCGCGGTCGAGCGCGGCCGCGACGTCGCGCAGCGGCAGGTGCGTCGTCGCGAGCGCCACACGGAGCGTTTTGCCCGCGAGCAGCATCACGGGCTGCGTGGCGCCCGTGAGCCCGGCCAGGAATTCCGTGTGCCCCGAGAACGCCACACCCGATTGCGTGATGACGCTCTTCTGCACGGGCGCCGTGACGAGCGCTTGCGCCGTGCCGGCGAGGCAGAGCTCGGCCCCCCGCCGCAGCATTGCGAGCACGTACGGCGCGTTGCGCGTGTCCAAGCGTCCGGCCGTGACGGCCGTCGGCAACGCGACGGGCAGGACCGCGAGCGTGCCCGGCGCGTGCGCGCCGACGTCGGCGACGTCGCGGCATGGCTCGAGCACGACGTTGCTCTTCAAGTCGCGCGCGCGCGCGGCCAGGAGCTCAAGATCGCCGAGCACGGCGAGGCGCGCGGCGAACGCGCGGTTGGCGAGCTCGAGCGAGATATCGGGCCCGATGCCCGATGGCTCGCCCGAGC
>DATFFV010000094.1:0-4188 GCA_035249885.1 Gammaproteobacteria bacterium
CCGCTGACGTCCGACTACACGTTCAACCTCGGGCTCAACTACGCGAAGCCGCTCGAGAACGGCCTCGAGTTCGTGTGGCGCACAGATCTACATACCATCGGCGACACGTATTGGGGCCCGGGCGACCCGGCGGGCTTCGGCCCGCTCGCGTGGAACCAGACCGTGCGCGACCCCGTCAACGTCGTCGACATGCGCATCGGCGTGCAAGACGACGATTGGTCGCTCATGGTGTGGTCGAAGAACTTGTTCGATGAAGAGTACAACGACGAGTTCTCGCACCCGTTCGTCTGGAAGGCACTGCCGCGCCGCTGGGGCCTGCAGTACACGAAAAGCTTCTAGAGACCCGGACCTACGGAGGAGTCCTGCATCGGATGGGTTCTTGGCACCATCGCGGTGCAGGGTCCCCTCCTGTGAGGGGTCCTCGAATTCACTTTAAGTACGTTCAGCTTCGCGCCCATCGGTCTCGCTGGCGCGGGGGGCAACGCAGCCTAGGCCGTTGCCATCACGATGCCGAACCCGTCGATGCGGTTCTTGACGCCGGCCATGCGCGCGCAGTGCCAGAGTCCGTGCGGCGTCGACGACACGACGGGCACACCGATGGCCTTCTCGAGCGGCACGATGACGTCGAGCGTACGCAGTCCGCCGCACGACATCACGAGCGCATCAGCCTCAGCGGCCGCCGCGTAGGCGTCGACGCCGAGCTTGTGAAGTATTTCGGGCGTGGCCCCGTTCTCGGGAACGCGCTCGAACCCCAAGCCCTTGGTCGACAGGACCTCGAACCCGTGCTCCGTCAGAAAGATCTTGAGTCGCTCGGTGACGATGTCCGTGTACGCCGTCGCCACGGCGACGCGCTTCGCGTTCACGTGCTTCAACCCGTCGACCAAACCGTTGCTCTGCGTCGTGGCCGGTAACCCGGTCAGCGCCGTGACCTTTTCCGTGAGCTCTTGGTTGAACGCAGCGCCCTTATAGAAGGTGATCGACGAGCCGAACACGGAGATCAAATTCGCACCCTGCGCGGCGAGCTCTTGCGCGCGCGGCAGCGCGCGCGGAATGGCTTCCTCGTAGCTCTCGATGGTCATGCCGGCGAAGCCCAAGCCGTTGCCGATGAACTTCACGCCGCTCGGGTAGAGGCGGCCGGCATCGGGCGGAATGGGGTAGTTCGCGGGCGGGAAGATGAGGCCGACGGTCGGTGCGTCGGCCCCGAGCGCCGGCAAGCCGAGCGCTGTCAACAACGAGGCTGCAGTGCCGAGCTCGATGAATTCGCGGCGGCGCATCGTCATGGCCAGGCCCTCCCAACGACGGATGCGTTCGACGCTACGCAAAGGCCACGACGAGGTCAAGGCCAGCTTGGCGCGCGCCAGAGGCTTGGCGCGCGTCGCGCTTCGGTCGTTGGGCTCACTACGCGTTCTGTCGATGCCCGACCTGTCCTCGAGCCGCACAGCGAGCGAACGTCGCCCAACGGCGTTCGCCGACCTCGAGTGCCCTGACGCGAACGTCGAGCACGTCGGTCGTCACGCTGCGGCCGATTTTCCAGAACGCATGCACCCCGGGCGCAAGCTCGCCAACGAGCTTGCCCTCGACATAGAGCAGCCCGACGTGGCCCTCGGGCACCTCGCGTACGTAGATTGCGCGCTCGAACGGCGACACGCGGCGGGCCTGCAAGTCCGCGAGCAGCGCCTGCACGATGCGCCGGGGCACGGCGGGCTCGGCTTCGACGTCGACGAGCTCGGCGCGCACGTGCACGACGCCCTTCCAGAAGAGCGCGCGCCGCTCGGGGCCGACGAACGTCCACGGATGGCCGTTACGGTGGACGACGGCGATCTCGCCGGCGCCGGTCTCGACGCGCACGAAGAGGTCCTCGACGGCCTCGGGATGCCAGCGCACGAGATAGTCGAGCAGGCGATGCTCGAACTCGGGCTGCGAGAGATCGAAGCGCTCGATCTCGATGCGCTTGCCCGGATCGAAGAACCGATAGACGCCCGCTGCGAGGAACCGCTCGAAGTCGCCGTTCCTGAAGAGCAGGCCCCGCTCGTGCTTGCGCACGACGAACTCGCGGATGAACAGCACGGTCGTTCTCCTAGGTCAGAAACGAAAAAGCCCCGGTGGAGCATCCAACCGGGGCTTTCGTCGACCCTGATCGGAAGGCTCCGCAAGCGCCTTCCGATCCGTTGTTCGAAAGGCGTCAGCTCATGAGGTTGCGCGTATAACGATTCGACTCGAGCCCGAGGGCGCGAGCGAGCGTCGGAAGCGACGGGCGAATGTGCGGCATTCGCGCGGCGCCGGCGGCGCTCAAGGTGAATTGTGTTACGTGTGTTTTCATGAGGCCGCGCAATCTACGCCTGTCGCCGCGGACAGTCAACGTCAACGCGCGGACGCGGGGTCAGGCCGCTTTGCTCTGGCCGACGAGCAAGTCGCGGTCGGGAGCGATGGCCTTGAGCAGCTCGTCGAGTTTCGCGACCGTCGGAACGGTGCGCCCCTGCTCATAGCGCGCGTAGGCGTTCCGCGACCTCGCGCCAAGGCGAGCCGCTGCATCGGCGAGCGATAGCCCGCTCTTCTGCCGCTGCCGGCGCAACAGCAGACTGATCATCCCTTTGGCATCGGCGGTCGCGACTTCGAAGTCCGTGCGACCCACGGCTATTGTTCGGACCGAGCCGGAGATTGAACCCATCATGGTTTCGAACCAGTCGCTCATCATGTCCAGGGCGTCAGCCCGAGTTCGGCCCTGAGTCAACGCGTCGAACACGGCCACTTCAGCCAACCAGTGCCGCCCGCTTTTGAAGACCGTACCTTGAAAACGCATGATTCAATCTCGCTTGGTTGCTCGAACCAAAATGGCGTGTGCGAGCCGTTCGTCGATATCGCGGTGTCGCGGCACGGCTTCTTGGCGCTCGCCATGCTCCCATAAGTCGTGCTTGCGACCGTGTCGCCGCAGGGTCCAGCCCAGCGCTGTTAGACGTCGCTCGAGTTCCCGACGTTTCATGCGATCGTACACCTATAGGTGGTCAGCGACAACGGCCTGGTGGAGGCGCATTAGATTGTCGATGTTCGCGACCGGTTGTTGCGATGCCAGGATCCCGCGGAAACATCCTGAAACGTGCGCGCCGCCGCGAGTCCTGACTGTGGACCGGGCTCCAGGGTTTAGACTCAGAGCCCGCGTTCATCGAGATACGAGACCATGACTGACGCGTCGCACCACGAGCATCCTCACGACCGTCACGGTCATCGCGGTCACGATGGCCACGGGGGCGGTTCTGCCGAGCCGGGCGCGGCCGCGCCGAGGCCGGCCCGCGGCACGATCTGGACCTGCCCGATGCACCCCGAGATTCGCCGCGACGCGCCGGGCGCCTGCCCGATCTGCGGCATGGCGCTCGAGCCGCTGATGCCGGGCGGCGAGGAGGGCGAGAGCGGCGAGCTCAAGGACATGATGCGGCGATTCGTCGTAGCAACCGCGCTCAGCGTGCCGCTGCTGTGGCCCATGCTCGGGGAGCTTTTCGACGCGATCGACCCGATGCGCATGTTCGGCCACGACGTCGTGGCGTGGGCCGAGCTCGTGCTCGCGACGCCGGTCGTGCTGTGGGCAGGGTGGCCGTTCCTCGTGCGTGGCTGGCAGTCGGTTGTCAACCGCAGCCTCAACATGTTCTCGTTGATCGCGCTCGGCACGCTCGCGGCCTGGGCGTTCTCCGTGGTCGCCACGGTCGCACCGGGCGTGCTGCCGCCGTCGTTCGCGAGCGCGAGCGGCGGCTTGCCGCTGTACTTCGAAGCCGCGGCCGTCATCGTCGCGCTCGTGCTGCTCGGCCAAGTGCTCGAGCTCAAGGCGCGCGCGCAGACGTCGGGCGCGATTCGCGCGCTGCTCAAGCTCGCGCCCAAGATCGCGCACCGGCTCGACGCCTCCGATACCGAGCGCGACGTGCCGCTCGAGGACGTGGTCGTCGGCGATCGGCTGCGCGTGCGGCCCGGCGAGAACATCCCCGTCGACGGCGCCGTCGTTGCCGGCGAGAGCCACGTCGACGAATCGATGCTCACGGGCGAGCCCGTGCCCGTGCGCAAGAACGCCGGAGCACCGCTGTCGGCCGGCACGACGAACGGCAGCGGCAGCCTCGTGATCCGCGCCGAGCGCGTCGGTGGCGAGACGCTGTTGTCGCAGATCGTACATCTCGTCGCGCAGGCGCAGCGCTCGCGCGCACCTGT
>DATFFV010000095.1:0-6761 GCA_035249885.1 Gammaproteobacteria bacterium
GGGTTACCGAGAAGGTCGAAGTCGAGCGGCTTGCCGAAGACCGCCGTGACGGCCGGGAGCGACACGGCCACTTTCACGGCGATGGCGCCGAGCACGGCGGCCAGCAGCGCGAACAGCACGGATTCGCCGAGCAATTGCACCATGAGGGCGGCGCGGTCGGCGCCGAGGATCTTGCGGAGCCCGATGGTCCTCGCTCGCTTCGCGGCGCGCGCCGTCGCGAGATTGACGTAGTTGATGCAGGTAATCAGCAGCAACGACAGACCCACGGCCGCGAATGCGTAGAGATAGAGCGCGTTCCCGGTCGGCCGGTCAAGCTCGAGATCGGAGCGGAGGTGAGTGCCGGCGAGCGGTTGTAGCCAGCTCTCCCACGTCACGTTCGCCCGGCGAGCGTCCGCCATGTGGCGCTCGAAGAACTGCCGGCTCAGCGCCCCATAGGCGCTCGCGTCGTAATTCTCGGGAAGGACCACGTATGTAAAGGTATTCAGCGAGTTCAACATCCGGCGGCGCGCGTTGACGTCGTCGGATACCGCGAATATCCCCTTGAACGCGAATAGCGCGTCATACCTGAGATGCGTGTTCTCGGGCAGATCCTCGAACACGAGCGTGACCGTAAACGGGGCGTCGACCGCGTTGAGGAGCGTCCGGCCGATGGGGTTCTCGGCGCCGAAGTACCGCTCCGAAACGGTCCGGCTGATCGCGATCGTGGACGGCTCGGTGAGGGCCGTGCGCGGATCGCCGTAGACGATCTGGTGCGTGAACACATCGAAGACGTTGTCGTCCGCTAGATAGGTGTCCGACCAATACTCGGACTCGTCGTCTTTGCGCAGCAGCGCGCGTTGGTTCGGTACGACCTTATAGAAACGAACGTATTGCTCGATGACGTCCGGAAAATCATCGCCGAGCATCGGACCGAGCGCCGAGGACGTAAGCGCGAGGCTCGACTCGTATCGCTCCTTTCCGCTCGGCGCAGTAACGCGCTGGGCAACGCGGTAGATGCGCTCGTGATTGACGTGATGCCGGTCGTAGGTGAGCTCGTCCCAGAGATAGAGCCCCAGGATCAAGCAAGAGGCGATGCCGAGCGCGAACCCCGCAATGTTGAGCACCGCATAGAGCTTCTCGCGACGCAGATTCCGGAGTGCGACCTTGAAGTACATCGTCAGGCTCCTCTCCTATTCATAGCGCAGAGTGGTCACCGGCTTGGCACGCGCCGCGCGTGTCGCGACCAGCGCGACCGTTAGCACCGCAACCGCTAAGGCGAGCAGGCCGCTGGCGACGAACACGAACGGACCGAGCTCGATGCGGTAGGCAAAGCCCGACAGCCACCGTTGCATCGCGACATAGGCCACAGGCCACGCGATCACGTTGGCGAGCAGGACGTACGCCCCGAACTCCATGACGAACAGCTTCACGATGCCCGGGACGCTCGCGCCGAGCGTCTTGCGGATCCCGATCTCCTTCGTCCGCCGCGTCGTGCTGAACGACGCGAGCCCATAGAGGCCGAGGCATGCTATTACCACCGCGAGCGCCGAAAACAGCGTCAGCAGTCGCGCTTGGCGGCGCTCGCTGCGATACAGCGCCTCGAAGTCCTCGTCGAGAAAGCGGCGCACGACCGGCGTGCCAGGCCCGAGCCGGCGCCAGATCGCATCGACATCCGCCAAGGTGCGTTCGAGATCGCGGCCCGTGACGCGTATCGATGCCTCGCGTATCTCCACTGTCTCAACCGGGGGTACGTGGTAGGCGACCGGCACGAGCACATCGCGCACGGATTCGAGGTGAACGTTCTCGACGACGCCGACGACGATTCCGGGTCCGTTCACGTCGAGAAGGCGCCCAGGCGCGTCCTCCACCGTCCACCCGAGTCGCTCGATCGCGAGCTCGTTCAAGACGAACCTGCGTGGCGCGGGCGACGCGTCAGCTGCCGGCGGCATGGCAGCCGCGCGAGCGGCGTCATTCTCGTCGGCGAAAGAGCGGCCGGCCAGCAGATCGATCTCGTAGGTCTCGAGGAAGTCGCGCTCGATGATCATCAGGGACGTGACGAATCCGTAGCCATCCGCGCCCGCGGCCTTTACCATCGTTCGCACGCCGCTTCGCGTGCCCGGAGTGACGTTCGACGCGCTGACGGCACGAACCTCCGGAAGCTCGAGCCACAGCCGCTTCATTGCTTCCCACTGCGGGCCCAGCCCCCTACCCGCTGTTCCCGAGAGCACGACGACTTGCTCTTTGTTGTAGCCGAGCTCGAATGCCTGCGCGAATCGCGCCTGCTCGAACACGACGAACGTCGCAATACCGAGCGCTATGGAAATGGCGAATTGCACCACGACGAGGGCTTTGCGTACGGCGGTTGCCGTGCTGCCACGCGCCACGTCTCCCCTGAGCACGCGCACCGGCTTGAAAGCGGAGAGGAAGAACGCCGGGTAGCTGCCCGCGACGAGCCCGACGAGCAAGGTCGTGAGCAAGACAAGCGACATGATTTCGAGGCTCGCCAGATCGCGCCAGCCGATTTCCCGTTCGAGAAAGCTCCCGAATTGCGGGAGCGCGACGCCAACGAGCGTCATCGCAAGCGAGGAGCCAACCACCGCGACCAACAACGACTCGGCGACGAACTGAACGATCAGTTGCCGCCGTGCGCTACCCGCCACCTTCCGCACGCCGACCTCCTTAGCGCGCTGCACGGCGCGCGCGGTCGCGAGGTTCGTGAAATTGATGCAAGCAATCAACAACACGAAGGCCGCGATGGCCGCAAACGTGTAGACGGTCGTCAGGCTACCCGGCGTGCGCATCTCGCCTTCGCGCGTGGAGCGCAGGTGGATGTCCGTGATGGGCGCTGCCGTAAACCCTCGGACGCTGCTCGACCCTTCGTTGAACCGATCCTCGAGGAACTGCCCCAACCTGCTCTGAACGGCACCGACAGCCGCACCGTCGCGGAGCACCGCGTAGGTGTGGTAGCAGTTGTTGCCCCAACTCTCGAGCGCCTGCGGCGGCATGACCCGCAGCGACACCAATAGGTTGAACTTGAGATGCGTGTTGTCGGGTAAATCTCGCAGGACGCCGGTGACCTCGAACGGCGTGTCGAACGCCTGTATCGCGACCGTCCGCCCCATCGGGTTTTCCGTCCCGAAATGGCGGCGCGCCACGCTCTCGGTCACGACGAGCGCGGTTGGAGTCGCGAGCGCCGTCTTCGGGTCCCCATGCAGCCACTCGAAGTCGAAGATCTCGAATAGCTCGCTGTCGGCAGCCACAAAGTGAGGCTCGAATGACGGTAGGCCGCCCACGGAGATATTGGCGCCGTTGCTGAAGCACGTCGAGAGCCGCGCGGCGCGCTCGATCTCGGAGAAATAGTCCGGCAGGAGCGTTGCCACGATCGGCGCCGTGCCGGCAAAGCGTAAGGGGGAATCGGATGCGACAACGTCATCGGAAATGCGAACGATTCGGTCCGCCAGAGCGTAGTGCCGGTCGTAGCTCAGCTCGTGGCGCACGAACAGCGCGATCAGCAACGCGCAAGCGAGGCCGAGCGCGAGCCCCGCGACGTTGATCGCCGTGTAGAGCTTCTGCGCGAGCAACTGCCGGACGGCCATCGCGAGATAGCTCTTCAGCACCGCTCGCTCCGCTCGCGCTCCCCTCGATGAGAGTCCGTTCGCGCGTGCAACGCGACGGTTGCTGAGCTTCCGGGCTTGTACCCTCTATTCATAGCGCAGCGCGGTCACGGGCTTGGCGCGCGCCGCGCGTGCCGCGACGACCGCGACCGTGAGCACGGCGACCGCTAGAGCCAGCAGGCCGCTGGCGACGAACACGAACGCGCCAAGCTCGATGCGGTACGCAAAGCCCGACAGCCACCGCTGCATCGCGAAGTAGACGAGCGGCCACGCGATCACGTTGGCGACAAGAACGAGGACAGCGAACTCCGTGACAAACAGCTTCACGATGCCGGCGACGCTCGCGCCGAGCGTCTTGCGGATGCCGATCTCCTTCGTTCTCCGCTCGGTACTGAATGATGCGAGCCCATAGAGGCCGAGACAGGCGATCACGACCGCCAGCAGCGAAAACACCGTCAGCAATTGACCTTGGCGCCGCTCGCCGCGGTACAACGCGTCGAAGTCGTCGTCGAGGAATCGCCGCATGACAGGAACGTCGGGGCCGAGGTCGCGCCAAACCGCGTCGATGCCGGCCAAGGTGCGCTCGAGGTCGGCGCCCGTCACGCGGATCGAGGCTTCACGGAGCTGCAGTACGCTATCCGCCGACGGAACGAGGTACAGAGTCGGCGTCAAAGGATCGCGCACCGACTCGAGATAGACGTCCTCGACGATGCCGATCACGACGCTCTGGCGGTCGGGTAACACGTTGAGCATGCGGCCCACGGCCTCCTCGGGCGTCCAGCCGAGGCGCTCGGCAGCAAGGCGGTTCAGGACGAACCGCGCCGGCGGTGGCGGCGGCTGCTCCGGTTCCTGTCTGATGTCGCGATCGCCGCTCGCTTCGGAGAACGAGCGGCCCGCGATCAACCCTATGTTGTAAGTCTCGAAGAAGCCGAAGTCGACGAGCATCAACTGCGCAAGGAAGCCGCCGCGGTCGTCGTCGTCGCCGATGTCTCTGACTTGCACTCGACCGCCGGTGCGAGTTCCGGGCACGACGTTCGACGCCGTCACGGCCTCAACTCCTGGCAGGCTCTCGAGCCGGCGCCTCATGGACTCCCACTGCGGGCCTAGAGCGGCCTGCTGCGACCCGGTCAACACGACGACCTGATCCTTGTCGTAGCCGAGGTCCAATGTATCGGCGAAGCGCGTTTGAGCGAACACGACGAACGTGGCCACCATGAGCGCGATCGAGATCGCGAACTGTAGAACTACGAGCACCTTGCGGAAGCTCGCCGCCGTCGAGCCGCGCGTGACATGACCCCGCAATGCGCGCGCGGGGTTGAACGACGAGAGCAGAAACGCCGGATAGCTGCCGGCGCCGATCGCGACGAGCAGGGTGATCGCGACGATCGCCGCGACGACTTCCACCTGCGCGACGTCGGCGACCCCGATGTCTCGCTCGACGAACGTCGCGAACGGATCGAGCACCACGACGACGATGACCGTCGCGAGCGCAACTGCGACGACAGTCAGCAGCAGCGACTCACCGATGAACTGCTGGATCAGCTGCGCTCTCGTGCCGCCGACGGACTTTCGCAGTGCGACTTCCTTCGCGCGCTGCGTCGCTCGCGCCGTCGCGAGGTTCACGAAGTTGATGCACGCGATCAACAGCACGAATACTGCGACCGTGCCGAGCGCGTAGACATTCGCGATGCTGCCCGGCGCCTTGAGCTCGCCTTCACGCGTGGATCGCAAGTGAATGTCGTGGATCGGTACCGCCGTGAAACCGCGCGTCCGGGCCGAGCCTTCCCTGAAGCGTTGGTTGAAAAACTCGCCCGAGCGGGCACCGATCCCCGTGGGATCGGCGCCCTCGGCAAGTCGCGCGTAGGTGTGAAAGCAACTGCCGCCCCAAGATGCCAACGTCCTGGGAGGCGCGCCGCTCAGGGACAGCAGCAGATCGAACGTGAGGTGCGTGTTCCCAGGCAGATCCGCGACAACGCCCGTGACCTCGTGCGGCCACGGGCGCCCTTCGAAAAGCTCTACGGTCTTGCCGAGCGCGTCGCCATCGCCGAAGTATCTGCGCGCCGCGCTCTCGCTCAGGACGACAGTATTGGGCCTCGAGAGAGCCGTCCGGGCGTCACCGCGGAGCCAGCCGAGCTCGAAGATATCGAAAAAGTCGTTGTCGGCCCCCATCACCCGCGGCTCGACGAAGCGCCGCTCGCCGACGGTGACGAGCGTGCCGCCGCCCATTTCGAGACAGCCCATGAGGCGCGCCGCTTGCTCGACTTCCGGGAAAAAGTCTTTCAGCAACGGCGCGATCGCTGGCGACGACCCGGCGGAATGGAGCGGTCTGTCGGTGTGCAGGTCTTCGGAGATCCGGACGATGCGGTCGCTGTGCGCGTAGTGGCGGTCGTAGCCAAGCTCGTGGCGCACGAACAACGCGATCATCAAGGTGCATGCAAGCCCGAGCGCGAGCCCCGCGACGTTGATTGCCGTGTACAGCTTGTGCGCGAGCAGTTGCCGGACGGCGATGGCGAGGTAGCTCTTCAGCACGGCGCCGCTCCGCTCGCCTGGCTATCAGATCGCGAGCTGATTCGGCGCCACGACCCTGCCGTCGAGCAGGTTCACGATGCGGTGCGCGCGCGCCGCGTGTGTCGGCGAGTGCGTGACCATGAGCACCGTCGTGCCCTGCTCGTTCAGCGTCGTGAGCATTCCTAAAACCTCCTCACCGTTCTTGCTGTCGAGGTTACCCGTGGGCTCGTCTGCCAGGATCAGCTTCGGGTTGCCGACGACGGCGCGCGCCACGGCGACACGCTGCTGCTGACCGCCCGAGAGCTGATCGGGCTTGTGCTTCGCACGCGCGCTCAAGTCCACGAGCTCGAGCGCTTCGCGCACGAGGTTGCGGCGCTGCGCCTTGCCGACTTTCTGATACAGCAGCGGCAGCTCGACGTTCTCGTAGACGTTGAGCTCGTCGATGAGGTTGAAGCTCTGGAAGATGAAGCCGACGTTGCCCTTGCGCAGATCGGCGAGCCTATTCTCTGAGTACTGCGAGATCTCGCGCTCGCCGAAGAAGAACTGGCCGCTGCTCGGGTTATCGATGAGGCCGACGATGTTGAGCAGCGTCGACTTGCCGCAGCCCGATGGGCCCATGACCGCGACAAACTCGCCGCTCGTCAAGGCAAAGTCGACGCC
>DATFFV010000096.1:0-10941 GCA_035249885.1 Gammaproteobacteria bacterium
GGCCTCGTGCACATGAACGGGCGCATCTATGACCCGAAGCTCGGGCGGGTGCTGTCGGCGGACCCGTACGTGCAGTTCGCCGGCGACGCGCAGAGCTACAACCGCTACAGCTACGCGCTCAATAACCCGCTCGCCTACACCTGTCGGGTGCGAATTGCTAATCACGCCGGAGACGGAAGCGCGTAGAGCCCGCGACAATAGCTTTGCCACCGAGGTTGTTCGAGCGGTCGCCTTGGACGCGGCGAGCCAATCGGCGTTTCCCCGTCGAGCGCCCGATGCGCACGGACGCCGTTGTAATAGGCTTTGAACGAGTTGAGCTTGCGCTCGAGATCGCGAGCGTTCCAGAACGGCGTCAGATCGAGAAACTCTCGACGTACCGTTCCGATCAGGCGCTCGACGAACGGATGCGACATCGGCACATAGGGCACTGTCTTGACCGCCTCGATCTCCAGGATGCGTAAGTTCGCTTTCCAGCGATGGAACTCGAACAGCGGGTCATGATCGGTGCTCAACTGCCGAGGCAGTTCTCCGGCGCCCGCGATCGCTCGCGCAAGCATGCGGCAGACGGCGGGACCGTCCGGTGCGCCCGCGTGGGCCGCAAAGCCGACCAGCCGCCGTGTGCACTGATCCATGACGACCATCACCCAGTGGGTCCTGAGCGCCAAGGACTCGCAGCGAAAGAGATCGACTGACCACAGGCTGTCCTTGGCATTCCCAAGAAACGAGAGCCAGGAGGGGTTGTCATCGCCGCGATCCGGTCGGTAGCGTTTAGCGAGCACGCGGCGGACCACGTCCTTATCGATCTCGACGTCGAACACGAGCGCGAGCTGCTCGGCGATTCTCCGGTAGCCGAAGCGCGGATTCCTGCGCTTCATCTCCACGATGGCGGCGACGAGCTCGGGCGAGGGCCCCTTCGGACCCGGCTGGCCGCCGCGCTTGGGTGTGAAAAGCAGCCGATACTTGCCTGCCACCAAGGCTCGATGAAAACCGAGGATTGTCGCCGGCCTGAGGACGACCGCGGATTTCAAGAGCCGAGCGCGGCTCATGAACGCGGCGCAACCCGCGGCGATGACCCGAGCCACCGCCCGTAGATTTGGCGCCCGCTCGCGCGAGCGATTGAGAACGATGAGCTGCTGCTTCAGCAGCAGCGACTCGGCCACGACGGCGCGCACGCCGTTAGGACGCAAGCACTTGGTGAGCGTTGCGATCAGGTGAACCAGGAGAATCGCCAGCTCGCGCATGCGGGCATCGTAGCGATCATCGGTTTGATCGCAAAGTGTTTGGGCAGCAATGCCGGGCTTACCGGGTTTCGGCAGTCGTAAGGTGCTGCAACGTGCCGGCAACGTTGAGAACCAGAATCCCCTGCCACGGATGCAATGTCAGAAGATCCTTGTCGCCCGTCATGATCAGGTCGGCGCGGGCGGTTAGGGCCGTGCCGAGGACGAGATCGTCATCCGGATCACGAGCGGTCCGAGGAATTGGGGTTGGGCTGACCGGCGCCGCCAACATGCTGTAGCGATCGATCAATTGGTCCGGCGTAAATGCGGAGCTGGCGATTTTTCGGGTAAATTTCGAGCGGGCCAAGATCTCGATGAACTCGGTCAGGAGCGGAGGACTGGTGAACAACTCGATGCGACGGTCGCGGGCGGCCTCGCAAGGGGCGCTAAGAAAAGCGTCGGCTACGCCGACGCCTGGATCTGGCGCAGCGCTGCGGCCGGCGTGACGATGGGAATGCGCTCGTAGGCGGCGAGCGAGAGCAGGTCGAGATCGCCGGACACGATGATCTCGGCGCTTGCGGCGAGCGCACACGCGAGAACGTGGTCATCGTCGTGATCGCGCGCGACGCGCCGTACGTCGACGGGCTCGACGAGCTCGACTGTTTCGACGTAGTCAAGAAAGATCTCCGGCGCGGTTTTGCCGATCGTAGCAAGGCGCTTGGCGAACGCCGGACGGCTCGCGACGCGGTAAGCTCCTCGAGCAACGCTGAGCTGCTGTAGAGCTGCAAGCCATCCTGCCGGCGGATCGCCTCAAGCAATCGATACGGCGTGCCGCGCCACAGGAGCGCGGAGATCACCACGTTCGTGTCGAGCACGAGCCGCACGCGATCACTTCTGTTCTTGTTGTTTGCGTGCGCGGCGTTCGGCGCGCGCCGCCTTGATCTCGGCGTTAATTTCCTCGTCGCTCATGGGTTCGACGCCGGCGGCTTCCAGCGCCGGCGCGATGGCGAGGAGCCGATCCATGGCGGCGCGCTTGCGGGCCTTGGCGGTAAGGAAATCCACGAAATCTTCGACTTCCGCGCGCTGTTGCGGCGGCAACGCCTTGAGTTTGTCGAAAAGGGTTTGCTCGTTGCTGCTCATGGGATTCGCGCGCTAAAGTTCTGCCGCGAGTAGTCTACATCAGGGCCGAGCTTAGACATATGAGGGCAGCTAAGCCGGGCCGCGCCTTTGGCGTCGGGCTCAGAAGAACATCGTCAGGTTCTTGGCCAGCAGCACGCTCTGGTCGAGGATGATCTTGCGCCGTGCGATCTTGAGCTCCCCGCGAACCCTCGTCAGCGTGTCTTCGCGTCGCCCCACGAGAAAATCCGTTTCGGATTCGAGGCGGTTGCGATAGACGATGAACCTGCACGTCGTCGTCGTTTTCGCGCCCTCGACGAGCGTCGTTATCGGCTCCGTCAAACGAATGTTCGTGATCACGTGTGATACCCGCGAAACGGGCTCGTCGGCCCAGTGCAGGCCGGTCTGTATTTGCCGGACGCGTTTGGTCAGCGTCTCTTTGTCGTCGTGAAACCAGGCCACGTCATCTTCCGCCGTGATGTCCTTGCCTCTATTTGCGTAGGAGACGTTTTTTCGCATCGGCATCCAGTAGACGACATCCTCCGTGAGCAGATCGAGCCATCGGTCGTATTCGCGCTCGTCGAGAAGGTCCGCTTCCTTGTGGAAGAAGTCTTCGATCTCGCGCATCAAACTGAGATAGGCGAGGCGTTCTGGCGCCAGGTGCGAGTCCATACAGACGCCCTTCAAAACTTGGCCGTCGCGGCAGCCAGCAACTCGCGCCAGCTATCCATGTCCATATAGTCCGCCCAGCGTTTGTAGAACGCCCGTGGATTCTGTTCGCTCGTCACGGGTTGTTCGGTGACGACGCCGGGAATGACTTTATGCGGCCCGCCGGCGCCGAGGCCGGCCTTGTAGTGATACGGACGCCGTCGCGCGATCGTGCCGCCGCTCGCCGCGTGCGCATAGCTCCAGTTCTCCATGTCGTCCTGCTCGGTCATGCCGGCCGGGCCCGAATAGCGCATGTAGTATTCGCGTAGGAACTGCCTGATTTCCGCCGGCGCGTCCTTGTCGACGAAGTACATTCGCCACATCTCGGTTTCATTGGGTCCCGTCGGATGGGAGATCAGCAGCGTGCGCGGCTGTTGGGCGTGAAAAGACATGTTCGGGAAGATCGTTCCGACGAGCGGGCACGTGCCCGCGAGGTCACCTTTATTCTCGAGCCGCCGTTCCCAGCATTTCTGGAAGTACTCGGACGTTGCGGGAGACATCGCGTACTCGGTTCGCGTTTTCTCGTTCGGATAGACGCTGTACAACATGCCGTGGCCCTGCGGATACGCGGTCACCAGGAGTTGCCCAAAATCGTCGCGGCGCCCCGTGTTACCGCTCGGGCCAAGACGCACCATGTCGACCGACCGGTGGCTCACGCCGTGCAGCCAATCGCCGGCGAAATTCTCCGCGACGAATTTCCAATTGCACGGGACCTTCCACTTTTGCACGCTGCCCAAAAGCTCCGTGCCGCCGTCGCCTCCGTCCCAGGCACAGAGCCCTTGGTCGAACCCGAAGCGTGCGTCGCCCAAGTACTCCTCGAACGAGGGCGCGTCTTGGTCCCACGTGGCCCAAATCGTGCCCAGGTAATTGGCTAGCTGCGCGACCTCGGTGAGTCCCCACTTGGACTTGTCGAACGGCGGCTGATAGGCCTTCTCGTAATCCTGCACACCGATGAGCGTGCCGTCGGTCTTGTAGGTCCAGGAATGGTAGGGACACCTGAACACCTTGGTGTTGCCTTCGTCGTAACGGCAGACGCGCATGCCGCGATGGGCGCAGCTGTTCAGAAAGACGTGGATCTTCCCGTCGAGGTCCCGCGTCAGAATGACGGACTCCGCGCCCATTTTGGAGACGAAGTAGTCGCCCGGATTCTTGACCTGGCTCTCGTGCCCCACGTAGAGCCACGCGCGGCTGAATATCCGTGCTTTCTCTTCCTCGTAGATGTCTTCATTGACGAAGATCTCGCGGCTGATCTCGCCGGCGGCCGTATCGACCAGGTCACGGGCCGAGGAACTAGTGCTTCTCATGTCGGTCTTGCTCGCATTTCATTTAGGGCACGATCTTGTCCAGGAGCTGCTGCGCCAACCCGGCGCCCGGAACCGAGATATCGAGCTCGCGCGCCAGCTTCAGGCCGAGGTGCAGATCCTTGTAGAAAACCTCTCGGGAGTGCGGCCCGAACTTGAGCTCGGACCATTGGTCGGCGATCCAGCTCTGCGCCAGTCCGTCGTGGATGACCTTTTCCAGGATCTTCGGGTCGAGACCGGATTCGACGCCGACTTTCATCCCTTCGTAGGCCGCCATCATGTTGACCGTGATGATGATCTGATGGGCGAGCTTGGCACGAACGCCGTCGCCGAGCTTGCCGACGTGCTGGATTTTTCGCCCTGACGTCTCGAACAACGGGCGGCATTTCTCGAGCGCCTGCGCCGAGCCTCCCGCCATGTAGGACATGGTCTTGGCCTTTGCGCCCTTCTCGCTGCCGCTCACGGGCACGTCGATGATTTCGACGTTCCTTTGCGCAACCAGCGGCGCGAGCTTTTCGATGGTCGCCGGTTCGATGGTGCTGTGGATCACGACGATCGTGCCGGGCGCGGCCGTCTCCAACAAGCCCGCAGGTCCCGCCACCACGGCTTCCACTTGAACGTCGTTGAGAACACAGACCTGAACGATCTCGGCATGCCGGCCCACTTCCGCATTGGACCGGGCGACTTTCGCGCCGACGGCTGCCAGCTCCGCGAGCGGGCCCGGGCGCGTGTCGTACACCATGAGGTCGTAGCCCGCCTCGGCGAGATTGATGGCCATGTGCTTGCCTTGCATGCCAAGGCCAATGAAGCCGACTTTCATCGAACGAGCCTCCTATTCGAGTCCGCTACTGTGCCAGCGTGTTCGAGCCTGATCCAAGCGGCGGAAAACTTAAGGTCAGCGGTGCGTTCGGGGCCAGCCGCCAACTGGAGCACGGACGCGGCCGATGGTACCCTCTCGGCGCGCCTTTTGAGCTGGCCAGTGACGGCACCGAGGGCTCATGACAACTTCTTGGGAGGCTCACGTGGCTGAGCGAACCTTGGCGTCTCTTGCTTTGTGACGACCCGGGGCGTCCCGAAAGCGCGGGCGTTTCGATCGACGTCGTCTTCGTCAACACACTCAAGGAGCAATGAGATGCCTAACGCCAGTGTCGCGGTATCCGCCGTGATCGTCGGGGTGACCTCGGCATTCGCGATTGCCGCCGTGCACGCTCAACCGTTCGCGAACGCCCGCAGCTCGCGGTCGCAGTACTCGGGCGGCGAGCTTCGTCCCGCTTTGCAATGTGAGCAGCTCGATGCGCGCGGTATCGCCGATGTCGTCGAGCTCACGGCGCGCACGGTGGCGGCCGAGGGCAACGTTCCGCAACATTGCCGCGTCAGCGGCGTGCTGGCGCCCGAGATCGCCTTCGAGGTGAACCTGCCGACGCCGTGGAACGGCCGGCTCTACATGATCGGCAACGGCGGTCATGCGGGCGAGGACCTCGACAACCCGGGCCGCGCGGCACAACGCGGCCAGGCGCTCGAGCACGGTTTTGTCATGGTGCAGACGAACACGGGCCACTTTGCGAGCCAAGAGCCGTCGGCGACCTTCGTGCTCTCGAACCCGCAGAAGGCGCTCGACTACGCCTACCGCGCCGTGCATTTGACCGCGGTTACGGCCAAGGAAGTCGCGAACCGCTACTACGCGCGGCCCGTGACGAACGCCTACTGGAACTCGTGCTCCAACGGCGGCCGCCAGGGCCTCATCGAGGCTCAACGCTATCCCGACGACTTCGACGGCATCGTCGCCAACGCGCCGTGGGTCGATCAAACGGGCTTCACGATCGGCGCGCTGTGGAATCAGCGCGCGTTGACGGAGACGCACGTTTCGGCCGACAAGCTCGCGCTCGTCGCCGAGCGCGCGATGCAGCAGTGCGATGCCGTCGACGGACTGCGCGACGGTCTCATCGACGATCCGCGCGAGTGCTCGTTCAACGTCGCGCGCGATGTGCCGAGCTGCGGCGCCGGCAGCGAGGCGTCGGCCATGTGCTTGACGCCGGCCGAAGCCGTGGCCGTGCAGAAGGTCTACGACGGCCCGCAGGCCCGCGGCAAGACGATTTTTCCGGGCTTCATGGTCGGCAGCGAAGCCGTGTTACCGCGGCCCAACGGCGCGGCGGGCAGCGGCTGGGTGGGTCTCATCGCGCCCGCCGAGGCGGGCGGCCGCTCGGCCGATTTCGGGCTCGCCGAGGGCACGATGCGTTATCTCGCGCTCGACCCGCCTCAACCGGAGTGGGATTTCCGCAGCTTCGACTTCGAGCGCGACCCGCCCTTGCTCGAGCGATGGGGCAAGCTCGCGAACGCGACCGAGACGAACCTGCGCGGCTTTCGCGCGAGCGGCGGCAAGTTGCTCATCACGTACGGCTGGGCCGACGCGATCTTGCAGCCGCTCATGGGCGTCCACTACTACGAGCAGGCCGCCGCTGCCAACGGCCGTAACGCGACCGACTTCATGCGGCTGTTCATGATCCCGGGCATGGCGCACTGCGCCGGCGGCCTCGGGCCGGATCAGTACGATGCGGTGACGGCCGTCATCGATTGGGTCGAGGAGGGTGTCGCGCCGGACACGCTCGTCGCGAGCAAGATCGTCAAAGGCGCCGTGACGCGCTCGCGGCCGCTGTGCCCGTACCCGCAAGTGGCGCGCTACAAAGGGCAAGGCAGCACCGACGAGGCCGGCAGTTTCGAGTGCCGAGCGCCTTGAGGCGTCGCGCCGCGCGCTAGCGTGCGCGGACGGAGACCTCCATCGCGTCGCCCACGGGCAGCGTGACGGATACGTAGCCGTTCGCGGGGTCGCGCACGTACGCGAGGTACCCGCGCAACGCGTCGGGGAACAGATCGAGATCGTCGGCGATCACGAGCGCGCCCGGCAGCAGCGCCTGCTCGATGAGCCGTAAGAACGGCAGATAGAGCTCCTTCCAGCCGTCGAGGAAGACGAGCGCCACGCCGTCGTTGATGTCGCGGATCGTCTCGAGCGCGTCGCCGACGCGGATCTCGACGAGATCCGCGAGGCCCGCGGCCGCGATGTACTCGCGCGCCCGCGCGGCCTTACCCTCGTGCAGCTCGGTCGTGATTACGCGCCCGTGGCCGCGGTCGCGCGCCGCGGCGGCGAGATAGATCGCCGAGATGCCGAACGACGTGCCGAACTCCACGACGAGGCCGGGTGCCGCGCCCCGCGCGAGCACATAGAGCCACCGCCCCGCATCGGGCGAGACCGGTATGAAAGCGTCGCCGAGCAAGGCTGCTCGTTCGGGTCCGGGCTTGCCGCGCGCGCTCGCCAGCAGCGGCGGGTCGATGCGATCGGCCGCCGCGTGCATCTCGTCGAGCACACGCCGCACCCGCGGATCGTCCAGGCAGGAGGTCATGGGCCGATGTTACGCGACGCACCGGGGACCCGCGATGCGGCGCCCTGCGCTATGCTTAGTGGCGTCACGATCGCCGAGCGGGAGACGCAACGATGGACTTTAGCCGCCGAGACTTTCTGACGAGTTGTGCCGCTGCGGCAGCCGCGGGGCTTGCCGTGGGCAAGGCCAACGCCGCCGACAGCGTGCCCGTGCTGGGGCTGATCTTCCCGCCCGCCGATCGCGGCGTGCCCGAGGAAGGCCTCGCGATGTACGGTGACACGCTGCGCTACGTCGTCACGGGCCTCGGTGTCGAGCGCATGACGCCCGAAGGTTTCGAGGCCGTGATCGCGCGCATTCCGGCCGCCGCCGAGAAGCTCGCGGCCGCGGGCGCCGACGCGATCGAGCTCACGGGCACGTCGCTGACGTTCTTCAAGGGCGAGGCGTTCAACCAGCAGCTCCGCGAGGCCGTGATGAAGGCGTCGGGGCTGCGCGCCACGACGATGAGCAACGGCGTCATCGACGGTCTCAAGGCCGTCGGCGCCAACAAGGTTGCAGTCGCGACGGCCTACGCCGACGAGGTCAACGGGCGCCTGCGCGCGTTCCTCATCGAGCACGGTTTGACGCCGCTCGTCGTCACGGGCCTCGGCATCGAAGCGATCGCCGATGTCGACAGCGTGACGCAAGACGACCTCATCGAGTTCGGGGCACGCGTGCGCGCGTCGGCGCCCGAGGCGGACTCGCTGCTCGTCTCGTGCGGTGGCTTCAGAACGCTCGAGCTCATCGCGCCGCTCGAGGCGCGCACGGGGGTGCCGGTCATCTCGAGCATGCCGCACGGCCTGTGGGCCGGCGCGCGGCTCGTGGGCCTGAGCGGCGCCGCGCCGGGGTACGGCGCGTTGCTGTCGCGCCACGCGGCGTAACCCGATCGCTGCTGCGATGACCAAGCTTCGTGCACGCGCGGGCGTCGCGACGTTGGGGCTCGCGGCGTGGCTCCTCGCGATGGCGGCGAACGCAGAGACGACCGAACGCATCATGCGCGTCGCGGGCACGACGGTTCGCTACAAGCTCGTGCTGCCCGACGGCTACGATCCCTCGAAAGCGTACCCCGCGGTGCTCGTCATGGGCGGTGGCCCCCAGACGATGGACACCGTCGACCGTACGCTCGATCGCAACTTCCGTGCGGAAGCCGAGCGGCGTGGCTACCTCGTCGTGGCGCCCGCGGCGCCCGACGGGGAGCTGTTTTTCCAGGGCGGCGAGCACGTCTTTCCCGAGTTTCTCGAAACGTTTCTCGCGAGCTACGCCGTCGTCGACCGCAAGTTTCACGTCGCGGGGCCGTCCAACGGCGGCATCGCGGCTCTGCATGTTGCGGCGCTGCACCCACAGTATTTCCGGTCGGCGACCGCGTTCCCGGGCTACCTCTGGCGGCCGACGGACGACAAGCTCCGGGCGCTCACCGAGGTCTGCGTCTTCCTGTACGTCGGCGAGAACGATGAGTATCGCTGGCACGACGAGATGCGACGCGAGGCCGAGTTCTTGCAGGCTCAAGGCACGCTCGCACGCTATACCGTCGAGCGAGGCCAAGGCCATCGGCTCGAAACGCTCGCGGGCGCCAATGCCGGGCGCCTATTCGACGGCTTCGAAGCGGCGCGGGACTGCACCCGGCCTTGACGCGAGCAAAAGGGGGAAGCATGCGCTTTCGAATCAACGGTCCCGCGGCGATTTGCTTGGTACTGGCGACGAGCCTTCTCGGCGGGGCGCTCGTGGCGCAGCCCGCGCGCGGCGCCGACCTCGAATCGATCGCCGCGCGCGTGCAAGTCCTCGAGGATCGTGAGGCGATTCGCGCGCTGATCCTCGCCTACGGCCAGGCGCACGATCACCGCGACTACCGCACGTTCGCGAATCTATTCGCGTCGCAGGGCGAGTGGGTCGGTGGGCTCGGCAGCGCGAAAGGTCCGCAAGCGATTTTCGAGCTCATGGACAAGGCGATCGGCCACGACCCCAAGCCCAACGGCTCGGGCACCTATCACGTCATGACCAACGACCAGATCGTGATCGACGCGGACCGCGCGTCGGCCACGACCAAGTGGATCTACATCACGCCGGGCGACGACAACGCACCGAGGCTCGTGTTCCTCGGCCACTACGACGACCAGTTCATTCGCGAGAACGGCGTCTGGAAGTTCCTGCGTCGCGAGGCGCCCGCGGACATTCCGGCAGGCCCGCGCTGAGGCGCGGGCGTCGCGATCAGTCGAGCAGCGCCTGAATCTTCGCAATCGCGTCGGCCTCGGCGGGCCGCCCCGTGATCGGCGACGGCTGTTCCCCTTTGAGCGCTTCGCAGACCGCGCGCGCGGCAAAGCCCTCGTAACAACGCCGGAGTATCGGTGAGGGCGATTCGAGCCGGGCGCCGAACACGTGCTTCGCGATATCGAGTGCTTCCCAAAGCAGACAATCCGCGAGCATCACGGGGCGTGAGCCGGCGCGCTCGAGCCATTGCCACTCGCTGAGAGTTCGCTCGATGGCTGCCAGACGTTGCCGCACCTGATCGAGAGTGCGTTTGCCGACCGCTCGTAGGTCCGCTCCCGGGAACAGCACCTCGGCCCACAGCAGAGTACCGATCTGCATAGTTACGTCGGTGTACAGGCTCGACAGCAGCATCTCGTGCTGCACGCGGTCGTCGGCCGACAGCGCCGCTTCGTCGCCGAGCGTCGTGTGCAGGAACGCGGCGATCGGCAAGGTCTCGGCGACGAGGCGGCCGTCGAATACGAGCACCGGCAGCTTGTGAAACGGTCCTGTCCGGGCGCGATCGTCGCGCATGGCAGCCCAGGCCGAGAAATCGGCGGAGAGTGGCACGCGCTCGTCGGTGAACGGGACACCGCGGGTGCGCAAGTAGTAGCGCAGGAATTGGGCGCGCCCGCGCGCCGCGAAGTAACGCAGCGTGATCGCGTGCGTCATCGCTTCGCGGCCGCGGCCTCGGCAACGCGCGCTGCCCGCAGGATGTTGGCGAGACCCAGGTTGCCCTCGTGGCAGGCGTACTCGTAGATGGGCCCTTCGATACGGCGAATCTCCATCTCGCCCGACCAGGGCGCAACCCAGGTGTCGGGATCCTCGGCCGTGAACGCGTAGTGAATCGTGTCCGGGCCCGTGCGCGTGAAGCGCTCGACGACATGCAGGCGCTCGGTGGCGAAGATGTCTTGCCGCGTGTTCTGCGGGGAGCCGCGGAAGTTCGTC
>DATFFV010000097.1:0-4966 GCA_035249885.1 Gammaproteobacteria bacterium
GCGATCTGCCGTCGCGGTACTCAATGTGTCGAAGAAAGGCTCGGCCCGTCGCAGCGGGCTCTTATTCGACGACGAGCTTTCCGTTCATCAACACAAAGTGACCAGGGAACGAGCAGAAATACGTGTAGTCGCCGCCGGCCGTGAGCTTCGATAGATCGAACTTCACCGACGTCTCTTGTCCCCCACCGATGACGTTCGTGGTAGCCAGCACGCGCGCATCGGCGGCCGGAACGTAGTTCGGCGGTCCGGCGGCTTGTCCCGCGGTGGCGACAGCTTGGTAATCGGCCGTGGCGGTGAGCACCCAGTTGTGCCCCATGACATTAGCTGCGAGTTGGCCGACGTGCTTCAGCGTGACCGTAACTTCTTTGCAGCTCTTGCTGACGCGCAGCTCTTTCTTGTCGAACTGAATCTGGTCGTTCCCACTGATCGAAAGGGAGCATTCTTGGCTCCATGCCGGGTTGCCGAGCAAGAGGCCGCCCAGCGCGAGCACCCAAAAGATCCTTCTCATTGTGGTTTCGGCTCCTGAGAACAGAATGCAGAATTGAACGCGCGGATGGTAGCAGAGGATGGGGCGCAGGACACAACTGGGAAAGTGGGACGCGCGGACGCGTCGCGCCACGCGCGAACCGTGCCGGGGCCGCGGGGTTCGGCGGTCTCGCGCGACATTTTCGCGCCCGTGCTTCGCGCGTTGAATGCCGGTCGTGTCGGGTAACATTTTGCTCGCCTGCTCGCGGCCTGGCAGGCTGAAAAAGGGCTCCTCGCCGATCCCCGCGGGTCGAGAGTAGTTGAATCCCACTTTGTGGGTTTTAAATGGGCTATGACCGATGTCGATTCCCACTTTATGCGATGAATCGCGGATATTTTAGGCGCTAAAGTATGATAGCGCTGATTCAACGCGTAAGTGGGGCGAGAGTAGACGTAGACGCCGAGAAAATCGCCGAAATTGGAACAGGAATGCTCGTCCTCGCGGCCGTAGAGCGCGGCGACGGCCCGGAGCAGGCATCCAAGCTCGCGGCCCGGCTCTGCGCGTACCGCGTGTTTCCCGACGACGCGGGCAAGATGAATCGCTCCGTGCGCGACATCGGCGGCAGTGTGCTGCTCGTGCCGCAGTTCACGCTGGCCGCCGACACGAGCGGCGGGCTGCGCCCGAGCTTCTCGCGCGCTGCGCCGCCCGAGCTCGGCGCGGCGCTGTTCGACGAGCTCGTCGCCGCCGTGACGGCGACGGGCGTGCCGTGCGCATGCGGTCGATTCGGCGCCGACATGCAGGTGAGCCTCACGAACGACGGCCCGGTCACATTCTGGCTACAAGTGCCACCCGCTCGCGCCGTCGAGTGAAACGTTTGGCGTATCATTGCGCTAGCACCAGGGAAGAATGGATTTACGGAGCGCACCATGGGAATCGGCGGTTTCCACCTCTGGCACTTATTGATCATCCTGGTGATCGTCGTGCTGATTTTCGGGACGAAGCGTCTGAAGACGATCGGTGGCGACCTAGGTGGTGCCATCAAGGGCTTCAAAAAGTCCATGGCCGACGACGACGCGCCGGCCAAAGGCGACTCGAAACGCCTCGAGAACGATGACGACGACGACGACGGCGACCAGGATGCGGAGTTCCCGGAGCGGAAGGACAAGAGCCGACGCGCGTAGCGCTCGGGTGCGCGCATGTTCGAAATCGGCCCCTCGGAGCTCCTGCTCGTCTGCGTCATCGGCCTGCTCGTCCTCGGGCCGAAACGGCTCCCGAAGGTAGCAGCGGAGATCGGCAAGTGGGTCGGCCGTGCACGGCGCACGGCCTCGCAGTTGCGACGCCAGCTCGAGCGTGAGATCGAGCTCAGCGAGCTCGAGAAGCCCGATCCTCCCCCAAAGCCACCGTCGCCGCCGACCCCGCCGGCTACGTCGGAGGCGGCTTCGGAGCCCGCGCCCACGGACCCGCCGAGCAGCGCAGCGAAATCGGGTAACGGCGCCGCGGATCCCCAGGCGGACACCGCGCCCGACGACGGCGGGCATAAGATTGGCGGCCACGTCGACACGCCTCCGCCGTTCGAGCCGACCGACAAGCCCGAGGTCTGATGAGCGCGAAGCCCGAGGAGGCCGAGGAGCAACTCGCCGAGGGGACTCTCATGTCCCATCTGCTCGAGCTGCGCTCGCGCCTCATGAAGGCCGTGCTGGCCGTTATCGTCGTGTTCCTGTGCCTCACGCCGTTCATGGACCGCGTGTTCGAGTACGTCTCGAAGCCGCTGCGCGAAGCGCTACCGGAAGGCTCCGAGATGATCGTCACGGACGTCGCGGCGCCATTCATGACGCCGATGAAGACGTCGTTTTTCGTCGCGCTGTTCATCGCGATGCCCGTCGTTCTGTTCCAGGTCTGGCAGTTCGTCGCACCGGGCCTCTACAAGCGCGAAAAGCGCCTTGCCATCCCCCTGATGGTCTCGAGCATCGTGCTGTTCTATACGGGCATCGCCTTCGCGTACTTCATCGTGTTCAAGGTGATGTTCGGGTTCTTCGCGAGCGTCACGCCGAGCGGCGTCGACATGACTCCGGACATCAGCGCCTACTTGAGCTTCGTGCTCGGCATCTTCCTGGCGTTCGGCTTGGCGTTCGAGGTCCCGATTGGCACGGTCCTGTTGATCTGGAGCGGTCTCGTCTCGGTGAAGACTCTCAAGAACGCACGGCCTTACGTGTTTCTCGGCGCTTTCGTCGCCGGGATGCTGCTGGCGCCCGACGTGTTCTCGATGACGTTGATGGCGATCCCGATGTATTTCCTCTACGAGGGTGGCCTGATCATGGCGCGCGTGCTCATCCCGGACAAAGCGGCCACCTGAGCCGAACGGCCAACGACGAGCCCAGCGGCCCCGCGGAAGTGATGACGCCCCTCGACAGCAAGCTGCCCAACGTCGGCACGACGATTTTCACGTTGATGTCGCAGCTCGCGGAGCAACATCGCGCCGTGAACCTTTCGCAGGGCTTCCCGGATTTCTCGCCGCCTGCGGAGCTCTGCGAGCTCGTCGAGCGCTGCCTGCGCGGCCGCTACCATCAGTACGCGCTGATGCCGGGGTCGATCGCGCTGCGCACGGCCATCGCCCAAAAGCTCGCGGCGCTGTACGGCGTCGAGGCCGACCCCGTCGAGGAGATCACGGTTACGAGCGGCGCGACGGAGGCGATCTTCGACGCGATCCAGGCCGTCGTCCGCCGCGACGACGAAGTCATCGTGTTCGACCCGTGCTACGACTCCTACGAGCCGTCGATCACGCTCGCGGGCGGTCGGACGATCCACCTCCCGCTCGCGCAACCCGACTTCGCGATCGACTGGGACCGGCTGCGCCGGGCAATAACCGGACGCACACGCCTTGTGGTGATCAACTCGCCGCACAATCCGAGCGGCGCGCTGCTCACCCGCCAGGACTTGGACCGCCTCGCGGAAGTGCTCCGGCCTTACGACTGCTATCTCTTGAGCGACGAGGTCTATGAGCACGTCGTGTTCGACGGCGCGCGGCACGCGACGGCGCTCGCGCAGCCCGAGCTCGCGCGGCGGTGTTTCGCCGTGTTCTCGTTCGGCAAGACCTATCACGCGACGGGTTGGAAGCTCGGCTACTCTGTGGCGCCGCCCGAGCTCTCCGCCGAGCTGCGGCGCGTCCACCAATACGTGACCTTCGCGTCGACGTCGCCGCTGCAGCAGGCGCTCGCCGAATACATGGCGGCGCACCCCGAGCATCACCTTACGCTACCCGCGTTCTATCAGGAGCGCCGCGACTACTTCGCGGGGCTGCTCGCGGCGACCAGGTTCCGGCCGCGGCGCGCCGCGGGCACGTACTTTCAGCTCGCGGACTACAGCGCCGTCTCGACGCTGCCCGACGTCGAGTTCGCGCGCTGGCTCACCGTCGAGCACGGCGTGGCCACGATCCCCGTGTCGGTGTTCTACCGCGAGCCGTCCGAGATGCGGCTCGTGCGCTTCTGTTTCGCCAAGGAGAATGCGACGCTCGATGCCGCCGCGGAGCGCTTGCGGCGGCTGTGACGCCAGCGGCGGTTGCCAGCGGAGTCAGCGAGGGCGCGACGCGCCTTCGGTGGACGTCGCCGTCCGATACAGCCAATACGCGAGCAGCGCGAGCACCGCGAGCCCGATCCATTCGCCGGCGGCCATCCCGCCGATGCGATACGCGGCCGGCAGCGCGAGCACGTCCGCGCGACCGGCGACGACGATCGGAATCGCAATCACGATACCCATGAGCGCTTCGCCCGTGATCACGCCGGCCGCGAACAACATGCCTTTTCGACCCATGCGTTCGGCGTCCTCGGGCGTCGTGACCCGACCGTTCGCCTTGAGCGTGCGCTCGCAGAACCAAGCGAGCAGGCCGCCGAAGAAGATCGGCACGCTGAGCTCGAGCGGTAGGTAAATGCCGACCGCCGCCGCGAGCACGGGTATCCGGAACTTCGCACCCTTCGCCTTCAGCATCTCGTCGACTGCGATGATCGCGGCGCCCAGGCCCACGCCGACGCCGATGGTCGGCCAAGGCAACGAGCCGCCGAACAGTCCGCGCGCCACAGACGCCATCAACGTCGCCTGCGGCGCGATCAGCGGATCCGGATGCGCCTCGGTCGGTATGCCGATGCCATAGGCGCGCGCGAGGAGGTTCAGGACGGGCGCCATCACGAGCGCGCTCGCGATCGCGCCGATCGCGAGCATGACCTGCTGGCGCCACGGCGTCGCACCGACGATGTAGCCGCACTTCAAATCCTGGAGATTGTCGCCGGCGATGCAGGCCGCGCAGCAGACGACCGCGCCGATCATGATCGCCGCAACCGGGCCGGTCGCCGAGCTCGGCCCCATCAACACGAGCAACACGGCGGCCGAGAACAGGATCGTGCCGATCGTAATGCCCGACACCGGATTGTTGGACGTGCCCACGAGTCCGGCCATGTACGCGGAGACCGAGCAGAACAGGAAGCCCGCGACGATCATGATGATCGTCAT
>DATFFV010000098.1:0-4722 GCA_035249885.1 Gammaproteobacteria bacterium
CCGTACGCTGTGCGCACGAGCCGTCTCAAAGGGCGCGGCCTCGCGACGGGGTGCGGAACGGAGTCGGCCCTCGTTCGTTTATGTCAAAGGGGCAGTCGCGCCGTGGAGACAGTCGAGACAGTTTTCCGGCCGGTTTCTGTGACACGTTTCTCTTTATGTTAATGCTCGCGGGCTTCTGTGAAGGCGGTCACGCAGGGGGTCACCCCCCTCACGCATACTCGACCCGCTGCACCATGGTCCAGGGCCTGATTTGGTGTCCCTATAACGCCCTGAATCATATACGAAAAGTTTCGAGATTTTACGATCGCAACTAGGCAATGGCGCACAATTTCTTGCATAGCGGACCGGCTCAGGCAGGCATGAGTCTACCCAGCGATCCCAAGGCGCTCGTCGATCGTTTCCTCGACGCCATCTGGATGGAACGCGGCCTGTCGGAAAATACGCTCGGTGCGTACCGCGCCGATTTGCTCGCGCTCAATCAACGCCTCCTGGCGCGCAACGTCGAGCTCGCTCGTGCGGCCCGCGCCGACGTGCTCGACTACATTGCGTGGCGCGTCGAAGCCGGCGCGAAACCGCGTTCGACGGCTCGGCAGCTTTCGAGCTTCCGCCGCTTTTACCGTTACCTGCTGCGCGAAGGCTTGCTCAGCGAAGATCCGACCGCGCAGATCGCGATGCCGAAGATCGGCCGCGCGCTGCCGCAGTCGTTGACCGAGGAGGAGGTCGAGTCGTTGCTCGCGGCGCCTACCGTCGCCGAGCCGCTCGGTCATCGCGACCGCGCGATGCTCGAGGTCCTCTACGCGACCGGGGTGCGCGTCTCCGAGCTCATCAACCTCAAGCTGAGCCAGGTCAACTTGAATCAAGGCGTGTTGCGCATCGTCGGCAAGGGCGATCGCGAGCGGCTCATTCCGCTCGGCGACGAAGCGCAGGACTGGGTCAAAGAGTTCGTCAACGGTCCGCGCGTCGAGATCTTGCTCGAGCGGCAGACCGAGTACTTGTTCCCGACGCGCCGCGGCGATCGCATGACGCGGCAGGCTTTCTGGCACATCATCAAGCGCTACGCGCGCAAGGCCGGCGTCAAGAAGAAGCTCTCGCCGCACACGGTGCGGCACGCGTTCGCGACGCACCTGCTCAACAATGGCGCGGACCTGCGCGTCGTGCAGCTCCTCCTCGGCCACAGCGACGTGTCGACTACACAAATCTACACCCACGTGGCTCGCGAGCGCATGAAAGAGCTCCACGGCCGGCATCACCCCCGCGGCTGATTGGGCGCTTCCCGCACCGTGCTTTATTGGTAGAATCCCTGGAGTAGCTACCGAGCTTCCTCCCCGCAGGAGACTGCCGTGCACCGTAACCGCCGACTCGCAATCTTCGTGGTCCTGCCGCTCGGTTTCGTTGCGGCCGGCGCGTTCGCCCAGGCGCTCACCAAAGAAGAGCTCGCGGCCAAGCTCAACGGTATCGAAGCCTCGGACATCAGCGACTCGCCCGTGCCCGGCATCTATCAAGTAGCCGTCGGCGCAAGCGTGGCCTATGTAACGAACGATGGGCGCTACATCATTCGCGGCGACATCTACGATGCCGAGACGAGCGCAAACGTAACCGAGGAGACCCGTGCGGCCGCCCGCGTCGACATGCTCGAGGCCGTCGACCCGGCGAGCATGATCGTCTTCAAGCCGGCCAGTGGCGCCGTCAAGCACACGATTCATATCTTTACCGACGTCGACTGCGGGTACTGCCGCCAATTCCATCGCGAGATCGACAAAGTGACGGCGCTCGGAATCGAGGTGCGTTACTTGTTCTATCCGCGTACGGGCCCAAACACGGAATCGTGGGCCAAGGCGGACGAAGTGTGGTGCGCTCCCAATCGCAACGCCGCGTTGACGCGGGCCAAGCTCGGCGGCGAGATTCCCGAGGGGCAAGCGTGCAACACGCCCGTCGAATCGCAGTATGAGCTCGGCCGGCGCATCGGTGTCCGCGGCACGCCGGCGATCTTCTCCGATACAGGCGAGCTCATCGGCGGCTATTTGCCGCCGGCGACGTTGGCCAAGCTGCTCGATGACCCGAACGCCGTGATCGAAGAGTGACGCGCTCCGCCTAGGCCCGCCGCGCGATGGAGTGGCTCACTTCCCCCGAGGCGTGGATTGCGCTCGCCACACTGACGCTGCTCGAGATCGTCCTCGGCGTCGACAACATCATCTTCATCAGCATTCTCTGCGGCCGCCTACCCGAGGCGGACCGGCAGCGCGCGCGTTTGCTGGGCCTCGGGTTCGCGATGGGCACGCGCATCCTGTTGCTGCTGGTGATCACCTGGATCATGCGGCTGCAGGCGACGCTGTTCACGGTGCTCGGCGTCGAAGTCTCCGGGCGGGACCTCATCCTGATCGGCGGCGGCCTGTTCTTGCTCGCTAAAGCGACGCTCGAGATCCACGAGAGCCTCGAAGGCGTCGAAGGCGAGGGTTATCAGGCCAAGCACGCCAGCTTCACGAGTATCATCGTCCAGATCGGGCTCATCGACATTGTATTCTCGCTCGATTCCGTGATCACCGCCGTGGGCTTGGCCGATCACGTGAGCGTGATGATCATCGCGATCGTCATTGCCGTCGGCGTCATGATGTTCGCGGCCGGCGCGATCGGCCGCTTCGTCGATGATCACCCGACGGTCAAGATGCTCGCGCTGAGTTTCCTCGTGCTCATCGGCGTGGCGCTCATCGCCGAGGGCATCGACGTGCACATTCCGAAGGGCTACATCTACTTCGCCATGGCGTTCTCGGTGACCGTCGAGATGCTCAACATCCGCATCCGCCGCGCACGGGCGCCGCTGCACCTGAAGAAGAGGGACGTTTAGCACGATGAGCGCCGAATTGGTCTATCTCGTCGCACGCGTCCTCACCTGCGGCATCTGGGTTGCCGCGGGGGCCCACAAAGCCACGCACTACCAAGCGAACATCACCGAGATGGGCCACCTGGGCGTGCCGCTGCCGCGGCTCGTGCTACCGCTGGTCCTGGTGCTCGAGATGGTCGGTGCACTGTTGATGGTCACGGACCGCTACGTGTGGCTCGTCTCGATCCTGTGGATCGCTTTCATGATTCCCGCGACGTGGCTGTATCACGTCAAGTTCATGATCAAGGACGGCACGATCGTGTTTCCGCAGTTCGTGACGGGCTGGAAAAACGTGTCGATCGCCGGCGGGTTGCTGGCTCTGATCCTGCTCGACACGAGCCGGCCGGCCTGGCTGTTCCCGGGGTGATCGCCTGCCGCGCGGGCGGTAACGCAACGCCTGCTTCTTCCGGCGTGACGAGCAGGCATCGCCACCTCTATACTTCGCGACTCGCGTTCGAACCACTCGATGCCCGAGTGGCGGAATTGGTAGACGCAGCGGACTCAGACAGCACAACTTGAGCCCTCGTGAAGAAATTTGCGAGGTGAAGCCCGTCAAACTCGGCGAAGGCCCTGAGCCAAGAGGCTCGAGCTCACGCCGAGCCAAGCCCCGGCCGAAGTCGGGGAAGGTGTAGAGAGCAGACGGCGGGCACCTAAGGCCATAGGGCTACGGTGAAGGCGTGCTCCAGACCACGAACCTCGCGGATGAATGCTCCGTGCGGGCGGCGAAAGCCGAAGTGGCACGAAAATCCGCCGCCTAAACAGCGTGTCGGTTCGACTCCGACCTCGGGCACCAATGCGTAGCGTCTCCGCGGGGGGTTCACACGTAGTACCCTTCGGCGCAATCGTCAACCCGCTTGTCGATCTTGGCAGATTGACAACCGCCTTGACGATCTCCCGGGGAGGGCACATGCACACACCCCCGGCCAACTCGCCGCTAGAATCCCGCCTCGAATGCAGCGCAGCGACTTCAATTACGACCTGCCCGCCGAGCTCATCGCGCAAACCCCGCTCGCGGAGCGGCGCGGGAGCCGGTTGCTCGTGCTCGACGGCGCGACGGGAGCGCTCGCCGACCGGGCCTTCGCGGACTTGCCGGCGCTCCTCAAGCCCGGAGATCTGCTCGTCTTCAACGACACGCGCGTGCTGCCGGCGCGCGTCGTCGGTCGTAAGCCGACGGGCGGCCGCGTCGAGTGCCTGCTCGAGCGGCTGCTCGCGCCGAAGCGCGCGCTCGTGCATCTGCGGGCGAGCCACACGCCGCAGCCCGGCGCCGAGCTCGATCTCCCGGACGGAGCGCGGGCGCGCGTCGTCGCGCGCGCCGGCGAGCTCTTCGAGCTCGAGCTCGATCGCGACGTCGTGCCGTATCTCGAAGCGCATGGGCAGACGCCGCTGCCGCCGTACATCACGCGCGCTCCCGACGCCGCGGATCGCGAACGCTATCAAACGGTGTTCGCGCGAGCTCCGGGCGCCGTGGCTGCGCCGACGGCTGGGCTCCACTTCGACTTGTCCGTGCTGGACGCGCTCGCGGCGCGCGGTGTCGAGCGCGCCTTCGTCACGCTGCACGTCGGTGCGGGCACGTTTGCGCCGGTCCGCACGGATCGCATCGAGGATCACGAGCTGCACGCCGAGTGGCTCGAAGTTTCCGCGGCAACTTGCGCGGCCGTCGACCGCTGCCGGCGTAACGGTGGCCGCGTCGTGGCGGTCGGCACAACGAGCGTGCGGGCGCTCGAAACGGCCGCGCGCGGCGGGCGGCTCGCGCCGTTCGCGGGCGACAGCCGCCTCTTCATCTATCCCGGCTTCGAGTTTCGTGTCATCGATAGGATCGTGACGAATTTTCATTTGCCCGAGTC
>DATFFV010000099.1:0-7385 GCA_035249885.1 Gammaproteobacteria bacterium
CACGTGAACGGGTTGCGCACGGGTCTCACGGACGCGCTGCGCGAGTTCTGCGAGTTTCGCAACCTCATGCCGCGCGGCATCAAGCTCGCGCCCGAGGACGTCTGGGAAGGCGTGAGCTTCGTGCTGTCCGTCAAGATCGAGGAGCCGCAGTTCTCGGGTCAGACCAAGGAGCGGCTGTCGTCACGCGAATGCGCCACGCTCGTCGGCGGCCTCTTGAAGGACCACTTCGCGCTCTGGCTCAACCAGCATCCCGAGACCGGCGACGCGATCGCCCAGTTCGCGATCGAGAACGCGCAGCACCGGCTCAAGGCCGCGAAGACCGTGGTGCGCAAGCGCATCGTCGCGGGCCCGGCGCTGCCGGGCAAGCTCGCCGATTGCACGGTGCAGGAGCCGTCTTTGGCCGAGCTGTTCCTCGTCGAGGGCGACTCGGCCGGCGGCTCGGCCAAGCAGGCACGCAACCGCGAGACGCAAGCCGTCATGCCGCTGCGCGGCAAGATCTTGAACACCTGGGAGGTCGACGTCGCCGAGCTCTTGGCCTCGCAAGAGGTCCACAACATCAGCATCGCGCTCGGCGTCGATCCCGGTTCCACGAACCTCGACGGCCTGCGCTATCACAAGATCTGCATTCTCGCCGACGCCGACTCCGACGGTCTGCACATCGCGACGCTGCTCTGCGCGTTGTTCTTGAAGCACTTCGGGCCGCTCGTGGAGGCGGGCCGCGTGTTCGTCGCGATGCCGCCGCTCTACCGCATCGACGCCGGCAAAGAGGTCCACTACGCGCTCGACGACGCCGAGCGCGACGTGGTCATCGACCGAATCGAGGCCGAGAAGAAGACGGCGAAGATCTCGGTCACGCGCTTCAAAGGCCTCGGCGAGATGAACCCCGTGCAGCTGCGCGAAACGACGATGGCGCCCGACACGCGCCGGCTCGTGCAGCTCGCCGTCGATGCCAAGACGCGCGCGGCAGCCGAGGACGTCATGGACATGCTGCTCGCGAAAAAGCGCGCCGGCGACCGCCGCGAGTGGCTCGAAACCAAAGGCAATCTCGCCGATGTTTGAGGAGGTGCCGGGTTTACGGTTTCGGTTCGACCGATCGGTCGAACCGAAACCGTAAACCCGGCACCTCTTGGAGAAGTTGATGAGGGAGCAGGAGTTGAACTTCGACGGGATCGAGCGCGTGCCGTTCGCCGTGTTCACCGAGAAGGCGTACCTCGACTACTCGATGTACGTGATCCTCGACCGCGCGCTGCCGCACATCGGCGACGGCCTGAAGCCCGTGCAGCGCCGGATCATCTACGCGATGAGCGATCTCGGCCTCTCGGCCGCGTCGAAGCCCAAAAAAGCCGCGCGCACCGTCGGCGACGTCATCGGCAAGTTCCACCCGCACGGCGACAGCGCGTGCTACGAGGCCATGGTGCACATGGCCCAGCCGTTCAGCTTCCGCTACCCGCTCGTCGACGGCCAAGGCAACTGGGGCTCGCAGGACGATCCCAAGTCGTTCGCGGCCATGCGCTACACGGAGGCGCGGCTCACGCGCTATGCGCAGGTGCTGCTCGCCGAGCTCGAGCAGGGCACGGTCGAGTGGCAGCCGAATTTCGACGGCACGCTAAAAGAGCCGAAGCTGCTGCCGGCGCAGTTGCCGAACCTGCTCTTGAACGGCACGAGCGGCATCGCCGTCGGCATGTCGACGGACGTGCCGCCGCACAACCTCAAAGAAGTCGCCACGGCGCTCATCAAGCTGCTCGACGAGCCCGACGCCACGCTCGGCGACCTCATGAAGCACATCAAGGGGCCCGATTTCCCGACGGGCGGCGAGCTCGTCTCGAGCCGCGCCGACATCGTTGCGATCTACAAGACGGGCACGGGCACGTTGCGGCTGCGCGCACGCTACCGCATCGAGGATGGCGAGATCGTCATCGACGAGCTGCCGTTCCAGACGTCGGGCGCCAAGGTGCTCGAGCAGATCGCGGCGCAAATGACGGCCAAGAAGCTGCCGCTCATGGAAGACCTGCGCGACGAGTCCGACCACGAGAACCCGACGCGGCTCGTGCTGTCCGCGAAGCCGAAAGTCGACCTCGACGCGCTCATGAACCACCTGTTCGCGACGACCGACCTCGAGCGCACGGTGCGCGTCAACGTCAACGTCATCGGGCTCGATGGCCGGCCGGCCGTCTACGGGCTCAAGGCCCTGCTCGAGGGCTGGCTCAAGTTCCGCACGGCCACGGTCAAGCGCCGGCTCGAGCATCGCCTGAAGCACGTCGCCGACCGGCTGCACATCCTCGACGGCTTGCTCGTCGCGTATCTCAACATCGACGAGGTCATCAAGATCATCCGGCGCGAGGACGAGCCGAAGCCCGTCCTCATGAAACGCTTCAAGATCACCGACGCGCAGGCCGAGGCCATCCTCGAGCTCAAGTTGCGGCACCTGGCGAAGCTCGAGGAGATGCAGATCAAGGGCGAGCAGAAGACGCTCGACGCGGAACGTGGCGATCTCGAGCAGACGCTGAAGTCTCGGACCAAGCTCACGAAGCTCTTGAAGACCGAGCTCACGGAGCTCGCCGAGAAGCACGGCGACAAGCGCCGTACCCTGATCGTCGAGCGCGAGGCGGCGCAAGCGATCGCCGAGTCGGACCTCGTCACGAGCGAGCCCGTCACGGTCGTGCTCTCGGAGCGCGGCTGGGTGCGAGCGGCCAAGGGCCACGAGATCGACGTCGCGGGGCTCGCTTACCGAACGGGCGACCAGTTCCTCGCCGCGGCGCGCGGCAAGAGCAACCAGCTCGCGGTGTTCATCGACAGCACGGGCCGCGCCTACAGCGTCGGCGCGCACGAGCTGCCGTCGGCGCGCGGGCAGGGCGAGCCGTTGTCGGGTCATTTCAATCCGCCCGACGGCTCGAGCTTCCGCGCCGTGCTGATCGGCGCGCCCGAGGAACGCTGGGTCGTCGCGTCGACGGCCGGCTACGGGTTCGTCGTCAAGCTCGAGGAGCTGCACTCGAACAAGAAGGCCGGCAAAGGCGCGCTGCGCGTGCCCGCCGGCAGCTCGGTCGTGCCGGCGTCGCCGCTCGGCGAGGTCGGAACGTTGCTGGCCGCGGCGTCGACCGACGGCCGGCTGCTCGTGTTCCCGGTCAGCCAGCTGCCCGAGCTGCCGCGCGGCAAGGGCAACAAGATCCTGTCGGTGCCGAGCAAGGACGGGGTGACGCTCGCCGCGATTTGCGTGCTCGGCAAGGAGCAGTCGCTGCGGATCGATTCCGGGGAGCGGCACATGACGATCAAGCCGGTGGATCTCACGCACTACGCCGGCGAGCGCGGCCGGCGCGGCATGGCGCTGCCGCGCGGCTGGCGGACGGTGGATCGGCTCAGCGCCGAGTAGCGACGATCGGAACGTCCGAAAGCACGACCTCGGGCTCGTGGACGTAGTGACCTTGCATGTAGGCGACGCCGAGCTGGAACAGCACGGCCATCGTGTTCGCGTCCTCGACGCGCTCCGCGATCGTCGGAATCGCGCGGCCCGCGGCGGCCTGGACGAAGGCCCGGACTCTGTCTTGCAGTGTCGCGTCGGTGGCGATGCCCTGCATCAGCGAGCCGTCTACTTTAAGAAAGTCCATTGGCGTCTGGGCCAAGATGCGGCCCGAGTCGCGGCCGACGCCGAAGTTCTCGATCGCGAACTTGTGGCCCTGCGCGCGTAGCGCCGCGGCGAGCCTCTGCGTCTGCTGCAGGTACTGCGTCGCGTTTTCCTCGCTGACCTGAAAGCAGAGCTGCGTGCGTGCGACCCCCGAGCTCTCGACGGCTTTCGCGAGCCAGTCGACGAGGGTCTTGTCGATGATCGACTCGTTCGACAGCTTGACGAACACGCAGTCGAGCGGCGTCTTGGCGCAGAACCCGAGCGTCGCTCCGATGACCCAGCGATCGATGGCGCGCAACAGACGATTGCGGAATGCCGCGGGCATGAACTGGGCGGGTAAGACCTCGTCGCCCTGGGTATCGATGAGCCGCACGACGGTGTCGTACATGACTTTCTGCTCGCCGCCCAGGCTCGCGACGGGCAGGTGGGCCAAGCGGAAGCGGTTCTCCATGAGCGCCGATTTGATCTGCTGCACCCAGATCTCGTCGAAGCGCTGCACGCGGGTGCTCTCGTCCGAGGTCTGCTGGAGCACCACGCGGTTGCCGCCTTGCGCGCGGCCGAGCTGGCTCGAGCGCCGCGCCTCGGCGATGAGCGCGTCGAGCCGCTCGGTCGTCGGACCGACCTCGGCGAGCCCGATCGTGCAGGTGACCGACAGTGTGTTGTGTGCCGTCTCGAAGATGCGCTCGGCGATGCGCGCCCGCGCGTTCTGCGCCCAGGCTTCGACGTCGCGCAACGCGCCGCGCTCGAGGAACAGCGTGAAGATCTGGCCGCCGAAACGGCCGTACAGATCCTGCGGCTGCGCGAGCTTGCGTAGCTGCTCGGCGATCTGCACGAGCACGTCCTCGCTCGCGAGCGGGCCGATCTGCTCCTCGAGCTCCCGGAACTTGTCGGGCCGAACGTAGGCGAGCACGCGCACGCCGCCGCGTGTCCCCGAGTCGAGGCGATCGGTCAAGACTTCGAGGAAGCGGCGCCGGTGGTAGAACCCCGTCGTGGGATCCTTGTGCACGGCCTGCTCGACGAGCTCCTCGGGCTCGGCCGCGGCGGCCGTCTTGCGCGGCACGCTGAGCTTCACGGCGGGGTCGCCGTCGACGGCCGTCGCTTCGAGGTTCAATTCGATCGGCAGCTTCGAGCCCGCGGCCGTCATTACGACGACCTTGAGCAGCTCGCCGTTCCATTGCCCGCGCAAACAGGCCACGAGCGCGCCCTTGAGCGCGGGCTTGCTCGACGCTTCGAACAGATCCATGAGCGGCGCGCCGAGCAAGCCGTCGGGGGCGCCGTGGCCGAGCAGATCGGCCCACGCTTGATTGGCGTCGACGAGGATGCCTTCTTGAACGTGCGCGATCGCATCGACCGAGCCCGCCATGAAGGCCTTGAGCTGCTTCTTGTACTGGCTCGCCGACGACAGGGTCTCGTTGAGCGCGCGCTCGAGCCTGAACGCGCGCAGCTCGCGCTCGGCGACGCTGCGCAACCGCTCGGTCTGTCCCAGCGAGACGAGGTCTTGGGCTCCGGCGAGCAGCGCCTCGGCGATGTCGGCCTCCTGCGCGGCGTTGCTGACGACGACGAGCGGCACCGAAGCCGCGGCTTGCTGCCTGATCTTGGCGATGGCGCGAATGGTCGCGGGCAGGCTGTCGGGGAAGAAACAGACGAGCTCGGGCTCGTGGTGGTCGATGGCTTCCGCAAGCGCGTCGACCTTCGTGACCCAATGGCAGCGCACGGGATGGCCGCCGTCGCGCAGCGAGCGGTTGACCAGCTCGACATCGTCCTCGCGACCGCTCAGCACGATCAACGGAACCGGCGCTTGCACCATGCAGCGGCTTCTAATTTGGGTGGCGAGGCGAGCAGTGTATGCAGCGCTCGCCGAGGGCAGAGCGACGCGAGTCACACTCGCGGCAACCACGTATGTCGTCAGGCGACGACAGTTTTACTTAACTGCCCGGGCGTCTCGCGAGCGAGCCGCGGCACGAGATAGCCCGGCAACCGCGCCCGGAGCTCCTCTATGAGGCGCCGGCCCACGGTCTCGGCCACGTCGAAGTGGGCCGCGCCTGACACCGGATCCAAGAGGTGCAGGTAGTAGGGCAGCACGCCGCAGGCGAACAGCCGTTCGCTCAAAGCCGCGAGCGTATCGGCGGTGTCGTTGACGCCGCGCAACAGGACCGATTGATTGAGCAAGGCGGTGAGCGGCGTCCGCAGCAGCTCGAGCGCGCGTGCGACGTGGTCGTCGAGCTCGTTGGCATGGTTCGTGTGCACGACGACCACGGTGCGCAGGCGCGTCGCGCCGAGCAGCTCGAGCAGACCTGAGTCGACGCGCTCGGGGATGGCAATGGGGAAGCGCGTGTGGATGCGAACCGTCGCTAATCCCAAGTCGGCGAGGCGGGCGAGCAGCTCGGCGAGCCGCCGGTTCGACAACGACAGCGGGTCGCCGCCGCTCAAGATCGCCTCGCGCGCGTCGTCGACTTTACGGAATTGCGAGAGCGCAGGTTCCCAGTCCCCGCGCGCCGCGAGCTGCGCCGCATAGGGAAACTCGCGGCGGAAACAGTAACGGCAATGGAGCGGGCACGCACCGCTCGCGATGAGCAGCACGCGACCGCCGTACTTGCGGATGAGCCCGTTCGCCGCGAGGCCCTGCTCGCGCACGGGGTCCGCCGTGAAGCCCGGCGCAGCCGCGAGCTCGTCGCGGTGCGGCCAGACCTGGCGCAGCAGCGGGTCGTGCGGATCGCCTTTGCGCATGCGGGCGACGAACCCGCGCGGCACGAGCAGCGGAAAACCCGTGGCCGCGGCGGGCCCGAGCGCCGCGGGCGTGAGCTCCAGCAGTCGTGCGAGCTCGCCCGGGTCGCGCACGGCGTCTTGCAGGGCGGCTTGCCACGACGGCAGCGTGAGCGCTGCGGGCATCGCCGTCGCCGTGGTCTCGGCCGGTGTGCCGCTGTGGGTGGAGCTCAAGGCGCGAGTCCTCGGTCGTTCGTGTTCCGGGAGCCCAAGGGGTATGATGCCGCGCTCGTTTTCCGAGCAAGGCAACGGCATGGCAGTTTACAGCACCAACGAATTCAAGAGCGGGCTCAAGATCCTGCTCGACGGCGACCCCTACGCGATCTTGGAGAACGAGTACGTCAAGCCCGGCAAAGGGCAAGCCTTCAATCGAGTCAAGATTCGCAACTTGAAGACGGGGCGCGTCACCGAGCGCACGTTCAAGTCGGGCGACACGGCCGAAGGCGCCGACGTCGTCGACACCGACATGCAGTATCTCTATACCGACGGCCAGTTCTGGTACTTCATGGTGCCCGACACGTTCGAGCAAGTGACCGCGGGCGAGGCGGCCGTGGCCGACGCCAAAGATTGGATGAAAGAGCAACAGAGCTGCATCGTCACGTTGTGGGACGGGGTGCCGCTCTACGTGGCCGTGCCGAACCACGTCGACCTCAAGATCGTCGAGACCGATCCCGGTGTGCGCGGCGATACGGCGCAGGGCGGCCAGAAGCCCGCGAAGCTCGAGACGGGCGCCGTCGTGCGCGTGCCGCTGTTCATCAACGAAGGCGAAGTCATTCGCGTCGACACGCGTTCGCGCCTGTACATCTCGCGCGTCAAGCAGTAGCGCTCCGTCGCCCGCCCGAGTTTCTCGCCGCGCGCCGAGCGCCGAGGCTTGGCGCCTGCGTAGATGCGCACACAGGCACTCCCGAGACCGTCTGCGCACAGGGATGTGCGCAGACGAGCCGCAGGGATGCGATTTCCGGCGTGTCTCGGGAGTGCCTGTGTGCGCGTCTGCGCAGGCGAC
>DATFFV010000100.1:0-5386 GCA_035249885.1 Gammaproteobacteria bacterium
ACGGAGAACGCGAGCACGCCGTAGAGGCCGAGCGCGGCCAGCGCGGTCGCGAGCACGGCGAAGGCCGTGGAGGTTCCGGCGAAAAAACGCTCGATGGCGATGTTCGCGCGGAATTGCTGGTCCATCGTCTGCAGATTCCGGATCGGTACCGTCGGATCGACGCGAGCGACGGTCTCGCGGATCCTGTTCATGAGCTCTTCGGGAGGACGCTCGCTACGACTGTAGAACGTGTCGCGGACGGCGGTCGTGTAGAACATCTGCGGCGCGATCTCGCCCGTGACCTTTCCGGACAACCTCAGGTCCCCGATGACCCCGACGATCTCGAGCGTAGGGCCAACGGCAGCTCCGGTGTCGACTCTCCGCCCTCCATTGTCGATGCGTCGCCCGATGATGTCGTCGGGGGCGAGACCGAAACGCTCGGCGAATCGGTGATTGACGATCACCTTCCCCCCGGCGGGCGAGAAGGCGTCCGTGTCGTTGAAATCACGCCCCGCGAGCAACTCGGTGCCGAACGTCCGGAAGAAATTCGGGCTGACGTAGTCGATGGACACCAGCAACGCTTCCCCTGCCACACCCTCGAGGGTCGCGTTGCCGAGAAACCCTTGGAGCGAGAGCAGAGCGCTTGTCGACGAAGCCACGGAAGACACGCCCGGGAGGGCCTCGAGCGCTTCTTCGAGGCGAGGCACCAAGCTCGGATCTTGGTTGAGGATCCGCCCATCCCGGCGACCAATCTCGAACATGACGACCGAATCGATATCGGCGCCGAGATCGAGACGCGCAATGTTCGCGAGGCTCTGCGCGAAGACACCCATCATCGCGAGCAGCGCCATCGACAGCGCGACCTGCGCGGTGGCGAGCACGGTGCGGAAACGCACCACGCCCTTCGTTGTCGTGTGCCTCGCAGCGAACGCCTGCAACGCGTTCCCGGGCTTGATCCGCAACATGCTCCGGACCGGAAGGAGCCCAACGACCAGCGCCGTGGCCACCGCGACACCGATCGCGACGAGCGCCGCGGTAGCGCTCAAGCTCACGTCGGGCGCCACCCCGGCGATACCAGGCACCTGGCTTGCGGCGCGCAGCGCAACCCAAGCGACCGGCAGACTCAAGATGGCCGCCGGCAGCGCGAGCACGAGCGACTCGGCAAGCTGCAGCGAAACAATGCGCATACGCGTCGCTCCGAGCGACGCTCGCAGTGCTATCTCGCCGCTGCGCGTCGTCGCCCGCAACAGGCTGAGCCCCGCGACGTTCGCGCAGACCAGCAGCAGCACCAGCGCGCTCACGGCGAACAGCAGCTTCAGGCTGTTGCGAGCCGGATCGAGTATGCGGCCGCCGGTTTGCCCGCGCGCGCCGGGCTCGAGCACGAGCGGTCTTGAGCGAAACGCGTCGCGCTGCGGCTCGTCGACGCCAACGAGCAGCGGCGCTTCGACTTCGTTCAGGATCGCACGATAAAGGGGATTCATCGCCGCTGCGGCCCCTGCTCGGGAGACGTCCGGCTGGAGGCGCGCGAAGAGCTGGAGCCAGTAGAAGTCGCGACCGTCGTGATTCGGGGTGTCGAGGAAGCCCGCGTTGCTCGGGAACGTGATCGGCACGAAAGCGCTCGGACGAGCGCTGACCGCCGTGCCGTGGAATCCTTCCGGCACCACGCCGACGATCGTCAGCGGCACTTTCTCAACGGTCAGCGTCTTCCCGAGAACACTGGGGTCCCCGCCAAATTCGGTTTGCCAGTACGTGTGGCTCAACACGACCGATTCGGCTTGTCCGTCGACGCGATCGTCCTCGGGGCCGAGCAGGCGGCCGAGTGTGGGCTGAATGCCGAGCACCGAGAAATAGCTTCCGGAAACAAAAGCTACGGTTACCGAGGGCGTGAGCTCACCGCTCGAGACACTCGCCTCGGCGAAGGCGTGCGCGGCCAGCCCAACGAACGGCTCCTGCCCGCGTTCGAGATCGCGGAACATCGGGTAGCTGAAAAGCGTGGCGTTGCCGCCGCCGTCAGCTGTCAGTCCAAACCTTGGAAACGGAAACGCGCCCATTCGTCCGGTGGACTTCGGTCCCGTCTCCGGATCCGTCAAGTTCACGAGCCGATCGGGCTCGGGCACCGGCAACGGACGCAGCAAGATCTGCTCTGCGAGCGAGAAGATGGCGACGTTGACGCCGATACCGAGCGCCAGCGTCAACACGGCCACGGCCGTGAACGTCTTCTGCCGCCGCAGCGTTCGGAGCGCGTAGCTCATGTCGGCGAGCGTGTTGTCGATCGCAGCGAACGAGAGCGTTGCGCGCACGGTCTCCTTGGTCTGCTCCACCCCGCCGAGCTCGATGCGCGCGGCGCGTCGCGCTTCGGCCTCGCTCATGCCGGCCCGCACTTTCTCCGCGGCCGATCGCTCGATGTAGTCCGCGAGATCCGCATCGAGCGCGCGCTCGATCTCGTCGCGCCGGAACAGCCAGCGCACGAGCGCGCGAAGTCGGTACAGAATCGTCATACGCCCTCCAGGCGCATTGAATTACTCGTCCCGCAACACACTCATCGGATCGCCGCGCGACGCGCGACGCGCCGGGATGTAAGCCGCGCCGAGCATGACGATGGTGAGCAGCGCGGCGGCCGCGGCGAGCGCAACCGGGTCGCCGGCCTTGACGCCCAAAAGAAGGCTTTGTGCCGCAAGGCCGAGGGCCCACGCCGCGATCGCGCCGAGCACGACGCCGATCGCCGCCATACGCGCCACCTGCTTGAGCACCATCCCGCGGATGCGGGCGCCCGGCGCGCCGAGCGCAATGCGCAAGCCGATCTCGCGCGAGCGCAGCGCAACGGAGTACGCGAGCACGCCGTAGAGACCGAGCGCGGCGAGCGCCGTCGCGAGCACAGCGAACGCCGAGGCGGCTCCGGCGGCGAAGCGTTCGATTTCAATGCTGTCGCGGAATTGCTGCTCCATCGTGCGAAAACCCGCGATCTCCATGCTCGGCTCGACGCGAGCGACGGTGTCGCGAATGGCATTCATGAGACTATCGGGCGGCTGAGCGCTGCGAACGTAGAACGTGTTGCCCCCTCGGGATGATAGGTACACTCGCGGCTCGATCTCCTCGGTGATCCGTCCGGACCTGAAGTCGGCGACGACACCGACGATCACGGAGCTACCGGACCCGGGCCCGAGGTCGATGGTGTGCCCTAGGACGTCGTCGCGGCTGAGACCAAAACGCTCGACGAATTGCTGACTGACGATGGCCGCCGACAACATGCTGTCCGTGTCGTTGAGCTCACGGCCCGCGAGCAACCGGACGCCGAACAGCCGGAAGAAATCCGGGGTGACCCAGAAGCCGCCCACCGGCAGCGGTTCTGCTTCCACGCCCCGAACACTCACGGGGAAGTAGGGGGTCCGCCCGGTGAACAGAACATCCGGAAACGACGAAGCCACGGAAGACACGCCCGGGATGGCTTCGACCGCCTCCGCGATGCGACTCATGGCAGCCTGGTCGACTTGGTATTGCTGTCCTCCAGGTCGCCTGACTTCGAACGTGGCGACCGAATCGAGCTCGACCCCGAGATCGATGCGCGTCAGGTTCGCGATGCCGTTCGCCAAGGCGGCCGTGATCGCGAGCAGCGCCATCGACAGCGCGACTTGCGCCGTCGCGAGCGTGGCACGGAAGCGCGTGACCCCCTTGGCCGTCGTCTGCCTCGCGCCGTACGTCTGCAGCGTCTTCCCGGGCTCGGTCCGAATCAGGCCCCGGAGCGGAAGGAGCCCGACGGCCAGCGCCGAGGCCACCGCGGCGCCGATCGCGACGACCACCGCGGTCCCGCTCAAGCTCACGCCGGACAACAGCTCAAGCGCACGTGACACATCCTCGGGTATGCCGGGCACCCGGCTCGGGCCGCGCAGAATCAACAACGCGACCGGCAGGCTTAACAGGGCCGCCGGCAGGGCGAGCACGAGCGACTCGGCGGCGAGCAGCGAAGCGAGGCGCCCGCGCGACGCCCCCATCGACGCGCGCACCGCCATCTCGCCCGTTCGCGCCGTGGCGCGGACCAGCATGAGCCCGGCCATGTTGGCGCAGCACAACAGCAGCACCAAGCCGCTCAACGTCAACAGACCAAGGAGGCCGATGCGAACACCTAAGAGGATTTCGCTGTTGGTCTGCCCGCGCGCCCCGGGCTCGAGCACGAGCGCTCTCGTGCGAAACGCTTCGCGCCCCTGCTCGGCGACGTCGAACAGCAGCGGCGCTTCGACTTCGCTCAGGATTCCGGCAAACAGAGGATTGATTGCGGCGGCAGCTTGTTCGCGCGTGACGCCCGGCTTGAGGCGCGCGAAGAGATGGACCCAGTAAGAATCGCGACGCTCGTGATTCGGGATGGCCAAGGGGTTAGCGGCGTCGCCGCTCGGGATCGTGATCGGCACGAAGACGGTTGCAACGCCGCCGAGCACGGGGCTGACGGCCGACGTGCCGTTGAATCCGCTTGGCGCCACGCCGACGATGGTCAGCCGCACACCGTTGACGAGGAGCGCGCGCCCGAGGACGCTCGCGTTACCTGCGAAGGCGCTCTGCCAGTATGCATGGCTCAACACCACCGATTCGGCTTGTCCGTCGACCTGATCGTCCTGGGGCCCCAACAACCGGCCGAGCGCCGGTTGAAGGCCGAGCACGGAGAAGTAGCTTCCCGAAACCGCAACGGCTCTCCCGGGCCGTGCTTGCTCGCCGGCGGTGAGGGTCACGCCGATGGTTTGGTGGGCGGCCAGCCCCACGAACGGCTCCTGCGCGCGCTCGAGATCGCGGAACATCGGGTAGCTGAAGACATTGCCGACTCCGCCGCTCTCGGTATCTCGCTGCACCGCTGGCGGCAGCACCGGATCCATCCGCCACCCGAGCGTCTTCGGTGCCGGATCGCTGAGGTTCACGAGCCGGTCGGGCTCCGGCACCGGCAGCGGACGCAGCAGGATCGGCTCCGCCAGCGAAAAAATCGCGACGTTGGCGCCGATGCCGAGTGCGAGCGTCAACGCGATCACGACCGTAAATGTTTTCTGCCGGCGGAGCGTTCGCAGCGCATGGCCGAGATCGGCGAGCGTGTTCTCGATCGCCGCCCACGAGAGAGTGGCGCGCACGCTGTCCTTGGTCTGCTCCACGCCGCCGAGCTCGATGCGCGCGGCTCGGCGCGCTTCCGCCTCGCTTAAGCCGGCGCGCACCTTCTCGGCGGCCGATCGCTCGATGTAGTCCGCAAGATCGCTATCGAGTGCGCGCTCGATCTGGTCGCGACGGAACAGCCAGCGCACGAGCGCCCGAATGCGGTACAGGATCGTCACGCGCCTTGCCACACGCTCGTGATTGCCGCGGTCGCACGCATCGAACTACTCCTGTGAAAGTCCCGATGAGTTACTCGTAGCGCAATGCGACGGTCGGATCGGTC
>DATFFV010000101.1:0-8543 GCA_035249885.1 Gammaproteobacteria bacterium
GGCGACGCCGCTCGGCAACGGCAGACCCGATCGCGATCTGAAATAGGCGATGCACGCGTCGCGCCACCAGCGTGCCTCACGCGCCTGAATCTCGAGCAAGCGCGTCGTTTTCGCGAAGCGCTCGGCGTCGACGAAGGGATCGAGCGTCACCCAGTCGGCCTGCATGGCTGCGACCTCCGCGACGCCACGGTCGTAGTGCGCGACGAGCCCTTCCCAGAGGGTCTGGCCCGAACGCAAGCGTTGATCCCACGGCAGCCGGTGGAACCACAAGAGAACCTCGTCGGGTACCGTGTCGAGATTCGCGAACCGGTCCGCTACGGGCGGCGCGTACTGCGCGAGGGCGTCGCTGCCGCTCGCCGTACGGTCGAGACCGATGCCGTTCTCCGCCGCGCGATGGTAGTAATACGGATTCCACTCGGCGCGATCGAGGTCGTCGACCCAGGGAGCGGGACCGTAGTGGTGGCCCGTGCCCATGAGATGCGCGAGACCGAGCGGCGTCATGTAGTCCACGACGGCTTCGCGCGAGCGCAGCATGATCGTGAGCGCCGTGGCGACGAACTTCGGATCGTTCGCGAACGTCATCCGCAGCCACTCCTCGGCGATCTCGCGCGCCGAGAGCTCGGGGTCCCACGCGAACCGGCCGAACGCATACCAGTTCGCTTGCGCGAACGGCGCGCCGGTCCAGTCGCGCGTCGCGCCGATGTTCGCCACGCCCGCGATGCTCGTTCGCGGGTAGCCGAAAAGGCGGCCGGTGACGACCTTCGCCACGGTCGAGCCCTCGCCGTCGGCGTGGGTGTCGACGTCGAGCACCTCCTCGTAGAGCGTACCGAGATAGGCAAGGTGCGTCGCGAAGCCGAGATACTCCTGCGTGATTTGCAGCTCGAGCGCGAGCGGCGTGCGCGGCATGGCGCCGAACAGCGGATGGAACGGCTCGCGCGGTTGGAAATCGAGCGGGCCGTTCTTGACCTGCACGACGACGTTCTCCGCGAACGCGCCGTCGAGCGGCACGAATTCCTGGTACGCCTGTTTGACACGATCCTCGGGGCTGTTGCGCGAATAGACGAACGCGCGCCAGAAGACGACGCCGCCGTACGGCCGCAGCGCGGCCGCGAGCACATTGGCGCCGTCCGCGTGCGTGCGCCCGTAGCCCTGCGGTCCGGGCTGGCCCTCCGAGTCGGCCTTGACGAGGAACCCGCCGAAGTCGGGGATGCGCGCGTAGATCTCGTCGGCCTTTGCGCGCCACCACGTGCGCACGGCAGCATCGAGCGGGTCCGCGGTCTCAAGACCGCCGATGTCGATCGGCGCGCTGAAGCGCACCGAGAGATACACGCGGATGCCGTAGGGGCGCAGCACGCGCGCGAGCGCCGCGACCTTGTCGAGGTAAGGGCCCGTGAGGATCTCGGGCTGCGCGTTGACGTTGTTGAGCACGGCGCCGTTGATGCCGATCGAGGCATTCGCGCGCGCGTAGTCCGTGTAGCGCGGATCGACGACGTCGGGCAGCCGCCACCAATCCCAGATCGACGCGCCCGCGTAGCCGCGCTCTACTGACCCGTCGAGGTTGTCCCAGTGATTGAGCAGGCGCAGCTCGATGCGCGGCGTGCTCGCCACGTCAAGCTCGGCGAGGTCGGCGCCGGTCTGCGCGAGCCGCAGCCACGCGAACGCGCCGTAGAGCACGCCGACGTCCTCGTTCCCGGCGATCACCGTGACGCGCCGGCCGTCGAGCTCGACGCTGCGAACGAGGTAGCCGTCGCGGCCAAGCCGCGCGAGCGGCAGGTCGAGCTGCGCGACGAGCGGGGAGCTTGTCCGCGTGCCGATCACGAGGCTGCCGTCGGCGACGGTTTGCGTCACGGGCACGGGCCGAGCCGCGAGGCCCGACGCGCCGGCGGCGAGCTCTTCGGCGGCGGCGCTCAGCGTCACCGACGCCTGCGCCGGGGCGACGATGCCGGTAGCGAAGGCCACGAAACGCTCGCGGTGCTCCAGGGCGAGCGGCCGGTAACGCAGCCAGAGATCGTAGCCGTCCTCGGCGTATGCGGGCGGTGCGGCGACAGGGAGGCAGAGCAGCACGGAAGCCGCGGCGAGAACGCGCATCATCCCGCGAGATTGAATCATCGTAACGGCACCCCCTCCCGCCGCGATCTTTGCATAGACCTGCGCTGCGCGCAGCCGGTCCCGGCCGTACACTGACCGCAGATGCAACGAAGCACCTACCGTCGGCTCGCCCCAGCTGTGGCGCTCTCGCTCGCGAGCGTCAACCTCGCAGCTCAGCAGGCGTCGTTCGCGACGACGGTGCCCGAGCCGCGCAGCGACGAGAATTCCGCGATCGCGCACACGGAGCTCGTGCAGAAAGCCGGCCGCGGCGTCATCGACGTCTATTTCGTCGGCGACTCGATCACGCGGCGCTGGGGCGCGCTCGACTATCCCGAGCTGCTCGCGCATTTCAAGCAGAGCTTCTTCGGCTGGAACGCAGCGAACTTCGGCTGGGGCGGCGACCGCACGCAGAACATGCTCTGGCGGCTCGACAACGGCGAGTTGCCGCGTGTCGAGCCCAAAGTCTTCGTCGTGCAGGCCGGCACGAACAACTTGGGCGACTTTGCCTCGCACGAGGCGCGTGTCGAGGCTATCGCGGCCGGCATCGAGGGCATCGTCGAGCGGTGCCGGACGCACGCGCCCGACGCGCTCGTCGTGCTCACGGCCGTGTTCCCGCGGCGCGACCGGCCGGAAGTCAACGCGAGCATCGCCGCCATCAACGCGAGGCTCGCAACCTATGCTGACGGCGACAACGTCCGCTATCTCGACATCAACGACCGGCTCGTCGATTCACGCGGGCTGCTCAGCGAGACGATGTCCGAAGACGGCTTGCACCTGTCGCTCGCGGCCTATCACGTATGGGGCGACGCGTTGCGGCCGCTGCTCGCGGAACGGCTCGGCGCGCCGGCCGCGCGGGACTTCGCCCCCGCGCCGACGGGCAATCCCGCCGCGCGATAGCAGAATTTCTAGCGTGACCGACGCGATTCGAGCGTTGCCGCGCCTGGACGCGGCGCGCACAATCGGACTGCCCCGTTCTCCCGGATGAGATCCATGAACGCCACGGTCGCCAAACCCAAGGCCGGCTATCGGTTGTCGCGGCAGAAGCTCCGCGAGCGCTGGCAGCAGCTCGCCAGCGATCCGTTGGTGGCCGCGATCCCGTTCAAAGTCGAGCTCAACGAGAAGGGCGCGATCGAAGTGAGCCCGCCGACCATTCGCCACGGCGTCATCCAGGCGTTCATCACGCGCGAGCTGGCCCGCCAGCGACCGGAAGGCACGACGATCACAGAATGCCCCGTCGAGACCGAGATCGGTGTGCGAGTGCCTGACGTCGTCTGGGCGTCCCCGACATTCATGCGGCGCCACGGCGCCGAGAGCACGTTTCGGGCCGGGCCGGATCTCTGCGTCGAGGTGGTGTCGCCCACGAATACGGGCGCCGAGATCGGCGAGAAGGTGGCCGCCTACCTCGCGGCCGGTGCACGTGAAGTTTGGGTCGTCGGCGACGACGGCGTGCCGGAAATCCACACGAGGAGCGGTCGTGTCGCCGCGAGCGGGCTCGGCTTCGAGCTGCCACCCCTGGACGGCACGCGCGACCCGACGTCCTGAAGGTCGCGAGTGACGGGTTCTTTCGGTTGCCCGGACGCGTGGCCCTTACTAGCATGCGAAAGTAAGGCAGCAAAGGTAACTTGCCTCGAGCCCAGCAATTTTAGTTGCTCGAGGTCGACTCCAGGTAGCGGAAGAAGTCCGACTCCGCGTCGATCATGAGCGTGATGTTCTCGCCGAGCGTCGAGTAGCTCTCGAGAGTTTTCGAGAAGGCGTAGAACGCCGGGTCTTGCGCGTAGGCGGCGCCATAGATACTCGTGGCCTCGGCATCGGCTTTGCCGATGATCTCTTGCGCGGTGCGTTCCGCCTCGGAGCTGATGCGCTGCAACTCGCGCTGCATGTTGCCGAGTATCTCCTGGCTGCGCCCCTCGCCCTCGGAGCGGAACCGAGCGGCGATGCTCTGGCGCTCGGAGATCATGCGGCTTTCCACTTGATCGCGGACCGAATCGATGTAGTTGATGCGCTTGATTCGCACGTCGACGAGCTCGATGCCGAGCTCGGGCATCTGCCGCGACGCGGCGACGAGCATGTCGCGCTCGAGCTGGCCACGGCCTTTGTTCGGTCGTGCGAGATCCGCATTCTCGAGAGCGGCCGCGTCCTCGTCCGCGAGCTGCGACACGTCCACCTGCCAATCCGCCGAGCGCACGATTTCCTCGAGCTCCGTGCCCGACACGATGTCGCGCGCCGCCGAGTCGAGAATGTCGTCCAAGCGCGTTCGCGCGCCGCTCTCGTCGCGGACGGAGCGCAGGAACTGCAGCGGGTCGGCGATGCGCCAACGGGCGGTGGTATCGACGATGATGAATTCGCGGCCGAGCGTGGGAATCTGGCTGACGTCGCCGTCCCAATCGAGCATTCGCTTGTCGAACCTTCGCACGTCCTGCACGAAGGGCACGCGCCAGTGCAGCCCCGGCTCCGTGACCACGTCGCCGATCGGCTCGCCGAACTGCACGAGGATTACCTGCTCGGCCTGATCCACGACATACGCTGCGCGCGTCGTCACCAGCAGGGCGAGAGCCAGCCCGAGCACTAGAAAGGTGGGGTTTTTCATGGTTGCGGCGCTCCGGTTCGCGGCAGGCCTTGGGCGTCGCGAAGGTTGAGTAGGGGCAACGGCGAAAGCTGGCCGTCCTGGACCACGACCACTGAGCCGACTTTCGGCAACACCTGATTCAAGGTTTCGAGGTAGAGGCGTGAGCGCGTGACGTCCGGCACGCTGCGATACTCGGCCAACACGGCATTGAAGCGCGCCGCCTCGCCGAGCGCGCGGTTCACACGCTCCGTGGCGTAGCCCTCGGCCTCGGCGATCGTGCGCTTGGCGGTTCCCTCGGCGCGGGGGATGGCCTCGTTCGCTTGACGCGTGGCCTCGTTGATCATGCGCTCGAGCTCCTGGCGCGCCTCGTTCACTTCGTTGAACGCCGGCTGCACGCGCAGCGGCGGCACGACGTCTTGCAGCTCCACGGTGATCACGCGAATGCCGTTCTCGTAGCGGTCCATGGCTTCTTGGATCTCGTCGCGGGCCGTGTTGGCCACCGCCACGCGGCCAACCGTGAGCACGTCGCTGCCGATGCGGTTGCCGACGACGCGGCGCATCACCGATTCGGAGAGATCGCGCAGGGTCTGTGTGGGCTCGCGCATGCCGTACAGATACTTCACGGGGTCGCTGATGCGGTACTGCACCACCCACTCGACCTGCACGATGTTGAGGTCGCCGGTGAGCATCAGGGATTCGTCGGGGTACTCACCGGACGGGGAGAATCGGGAGCGATCGCTGGTCGCGTCTTGCGTGCGGAAGCCGAACTCTTCCTTGAGCACGCGCTCCGTAGCCACGAGCTGCACGCTGTCGATGCCAAACGGTAGCTTGAAGTGCAGGCCCGGGTCGGCGATGCCGCTGACGCTGCCGAAGCGCTTGATCACGGCACGTTCTTCCGGCTGTACGGTGTAGAAAGAGCTCCAGACCGCCCAGAGAGCGACGAGAGCGGCGACACCGGCGAGCACGGACTTCGGCCCGAGCGCCCGCGCTCCGCCGCTCGGCCCACCGCCGCTCGGTCCACCGCCGCTCGGTCCCCGCCTGCGGGGGCGATTCAGCATTTGCTCGATTAGGTCTTTGGCATCGCTCATTGGCGGCCCCCCTTGATGTTCGACGACGCGGGAAACTACAACCGCGGCACGGCAGTCGCGTAGCGACGGCGGCGGTCGATGTGGCTGCTGTCCGAGCTTATCGATCATGCGCGCGTGGCGCAAACCCGCGGGCGGTCGAAGCGAGCCGCTAACCCCGCTTGTTTACAAGCTGACCCACGCCCCATTCCGCCGCGACGACGCCACGCACGCCTCGACGAACGCCAGGCCTTCGACACCGTCTTGCACCGTTGGGTAGAGCACTTGCGAATCGACCGGCGCCCCGGCCTTCTTCGCGTTAATCGCCGCAGCAGCCTCCGAGTAAACGTTCGCAAACGCCTCGAGATATCCTTCGGGGTGTCCAGACGGAATCCGCGTCACACGCGCCGCCTCCGGGCCGGCGCCGGCGCCCGAGCGCGTGATGCGTCGCCGCGGCTCGCCGAGCTTCGACCACTCGAGATAGTTCGGATCCTCCTGCGCCCACTCGAGCCCGCCCTTGGTGCCGTAGACGCGAAGCTTGAGGCCGTTCTCCTGTCCGACGGCGACTTGGCTGCACCAGAGCAGGCCCTTGGCGCCGCCCCTGTAGCGCAACAGCACGTGTGCGTTGTCGTCGAGCTTGCGGCCCGGCACGAACGCGTGTACGTCCGCGGCGAGGGCTTCGAGCTCCAAGCCGCTCACGAACCCGGCGAGGTTGTACGCGTGCGTGCCGATGTCGCCCGTCGCACCGCCCGCGCCCGAACGCGCGGGATCGGTGCGCCACGCGGCCTGCTTCTGGCCCGTTTTCTCGAGTGGCTCCGCGAGCCAGTCCTGCGCGTACTCGACTTGCACGAGGCGAATCTTGCCGACCTCGCCCGCACGCACGAGCTCGCGCGCATGGCGCACCATGGGGTACCCCGTGTAGTTGTGCGTGAGCACGAACAGCGCGTCGCTTTTCTCCACGAGCTTCGCGAGCTTTTTCGCGTCTGCGAGCGTCGCGGTCAGCGGCTTGTCGCAGATCACGTGGATGCCGCGCTTCAAGAATTCCTTCGCGACGGGGTAGTGCATGTGGTTCGGCGTGACGATCGCGACGGCCTCGATGCCGTCCTTCAAGCGCGACTCGCGAGCCGCCATTTCCTTGAAATCGCCGTACGTGCGCTTGGGGTCCAAGCCGAGCGCGGCGCCGGACTTCAAAGAGCGCTCGGGCGTCGACGACAGCGCGCCGGCGACGAGCTCGAACTTGTCGTCGAGGCGCGCCGCGATGCGGTGCACGCTGCCGATGAACGCGTCGATGCCGCCGCCGACCATGCCGAGGCGAATGCGCGGCGCGCGCTGCTCGGCCTTGCCTTCGATCGCCATCGTCAGATTCCGAGCATGCGCCGGTTGGTCGCTTCGTCGGTGCCGGCGCCCGCGAAGTCGTCGAACGCCTTCTCGGTGACGCGGATGATGTGCTCGCGCACGAACTTCGCGCCCTCGCGCGCGCCGTCCTCGGGGTGCTTCAACGCGCACTCCCATTCGACGATGGCCCAGCCGCGAAAGCCGTACGCCGTGAACTTCGAGAAGATCCCCGTGAAATCCACCTGGCCGTCGCCGGTCGAGCGGAAGCGCCCCGCGCGATTGACCCAGCTCTGATAGCCGCCGTACACGCCCTGGCGTCCCGTCGGGTTGAACTCCGCGTCCTTGACGTGAAACATCCGGATGCGGTCGTGATAGATGTCGATGTGCTCGAGGTAGTCGAGGCACTGCAGCACGTAGTGCGACGGGTCGAACAGCATGCACGCGCGCGCGTGCCGGCCCGTGCGCTCGTAGAACATCTCGTAGGTCACGCCGTCGTGCAGATCCTCGCCCGGGTGGATCTCGAAGCAGCAGTCCACGCCGCACTCCTCGGCGTGATCGAGGATCGGCCGCCAGCGGCGCGCGAGCTCGTCGAACGCGGTCTCCACGAGGCCCGCGGGGCGCTGCGGCCAAGGATAAAAATACGGCCACGCGAGCGCGCCCGAGAACGTCGCCATCGCGTTCAAGCCGAGATGGCGCGACGCCGTGAGGCACTTCTTGACCTGATCGACGGCCCATTCGGTTCTTCTTTTCGGGTTGCCGCGCACCTGTGGCGCCGCGAAGCCGTCGAACGCCTCGTCATAGGCCGGGTGCACGGCGACGAGCTGGCCTTGGAGATGCGTCGAGAGCTCGCTGACGGCGACGCCGTTCGCGCGCGCGACGCCCGCGATCTCGTCGCAGTACGCCTTCGACGCGGCGGCCTTGTCGAGATCGAACAGCCGCGCGTCCCAGCTCGGCACCTGCACACCGACGTAGCCGCAGTCAGCGGCCCAGCGCGTGATCGCGTCCCAGGAGTTGAACGGCGCCGTGTCGCCCGCGAATTGCGCGAGAAAAATGCCGGGGCCTTTGATCGTTCTCATGTCGTTCCCCCTAGACGTAGCGATTGACGATGTTCTCCAGCAGCTCCTGCTTGCCCGAGCGCGGCTCGGGCTCGACGCCCGCGAGCACGCGCCGCTCGATTTCATCGAGCGAGACCCCGCCGGCGAGCAGCTTCCTCGCGTGAGCCGTGTCCCACGCAGCGTAACGTTCGTTGAGCGGCTCCTCGAGCGCGCCGTCCTCGAGCATCTTCGCGGCGGCGACGAGCGCGCGGGCGCACGTGTCCATCGCGCCGATGTGTCCGATCAAAAGATCGACGGGCTCGATCGACATGAACCGCAACGACTACCAGTCGGGCTGGGACACGGATCAGTTTCCGAACAACGCGCTCGATACCGCGCTCGCGTATTACCAGATCCTAAGGGGCGGCGGCTTCACGACGGGCGGCACGAATTTCG
>DATFFV010000102.1:0-7318 GCA_035249885.1 Gammaproteobacteria bacterium
CACGGCACGGCCTCGCCCGAGACGGGCGGCGGCGGGCGCGGACACCTGGTCGCGGCCGGCGAGGCCGAGGCGCCACGGCGACTCCGCCGGCTGCGGAGCTTACGCGGCAGCGTCCTCGGCTTCGAGATCAGGTGTATCGCACGGCGAATACAAGCTTCGACAGAATCACCGAAGAATCTGCACAGATTCGCCGGGCCGACGGCCGTACCTTCGTGCCACCTGTCGCAACACGGGGGCTTGCCATGTATCGCCTGTGCATAGCCGTGATGATCGGTTTTGGTGCGGTGATCGCAGCCGGTTGCAACGACTCGACCGACGCAAGATCCGGACCGATCACCGAGCTCCCTCGGGCGCTCACGGGGAGCGAGCGTGCCCTCGTCGCCGCCTCCAACGGCTTCGGCCTCGAGCTAGCGGCACACGTCACCGCGGCGGACTCACGCGCCAATGTGGTCGTTTCCCCGCTCAGCGCGTCGATGGCGCTCGGAATGACGCTCAACGGCGCGAACGGCAGCACGTTCGACGCGATGCGCTCGGCACTCGGCTTCGGCTCCCTGACTCAGGAGCAGATCAACGACTCGTACCGCAACCTCATCGATCTTCTCACCGAGCTCGATCCCGACGTGCGCTTCGAGATCGCGAACGCGATCTGGGCGCAAGAAAGCGTCCCCTTCCACGACGCGTTCTTCAATGCGGTCGCGGCGGCGTTCGACGCGCGGGCAGAGTCTCGCGATTTCGGCGACCCTGCGACCGTTGACGCGATCAACGCCTGGGTGAAGGAGCACACGGGCGGCCTCATCGACAGCATCGTCGACGGGCTAGACCCCGCGCTCGTCATGCTGCTCGTGAACGCGATCTACTTCGATGGCGAGTGGACGACGCAATTCAATTCCGAGGATACGCGCCGCCATGCGTTCACGCGCGGAGACGGCTCTAGAGTGGACGTCGACATGATGTCGCTCGCGGAGGTCGAGGTGCATCGCGCGTCCGGACCCTCCTACGCAGCCGTCGAGCTCCCGTACGGCGGCGAGGCGTTCTCCATGGTGATCGTGCTGCCGGACCCCGGCGTGAGCGCGCGCGAGTGGCTCGCGGAGCTCGATGCGGACACGTGGGTGGCATTGACGGAGGGGCTCACGCCAGGCCGCCTCGACTGGCTGTCGATCCCCAAGCTCACGCTGACGTACGACACGTACCTCAACGATGCGCTCCAGGCGATGGGTATGGGCCCGGCGTTCAGACCGGGCGCCGACTTCACGCGCATGTCGCCCCTCGGGCACCAGCTCTGCATCGATTTCGTGCGCCAGAAGACGTTCGTCGAGGTAGACGAGCGGGGCACGCGCGCCGCCGCGGTGACCGCGGTCGGCGTTGTCACTACCTCCTTAACACCGTTCATGGAGTTCGTGGCCGACCGTCCGTTCGTCTTCGTGATCCGCGAGCGCCTCTCGGGCACGGCCCTCTTCGTGGGGCTCGTTGGGGATCCCACGGCCGAGGATCCCGGCCCGGAGCCGGTCGTGAGCAGCTGCACAGCGCTGCCGCTGCCGTAGCAGACGAGAGCTACGCTCTTCGTGCGCCGAGCGGCTACCGCCCCAACGCGTCGACGACGGCGCGCGCAAACTCCTCGAAGTCGCGAAGTCGATTGCGGGCGATGCCGTGCACGATCGCCCAGTCGATGTCCTTGTACTGATGCACCGCCACGTTCCGGAAGCCGACCGCCTGCTTGAGACGCTCGGCCAAGCTCGCAGGAATGAGATCGTGTCGCGCGAGAATGTCGAACGTCTCGCCCATCGTATCTGGGGCGGGCGAATTCAGGCCTGCGATCAAGTGCGCGGCGATGTCCACGCTCAATTGAACGGCGCGCGTGAGATTGACGGCTACGATGTCCTGCAGGTCCGGGTCGCTCTGGAGCGTTCTAACGTCCGCCGGCGTTTTGTCGGAGACGCGCTCGACGCACCGGCGAAGCGATTCGAGCTTTTCTTCGACTAGCGGTCGATCCACGCGCTTCGTCTTTCGTCGAGGATTCTGTTGCGGTAGGGCGAGAAGTCGGCCCGATCGAAAACGTGACGGCGGATCAACGCGGCATAGTCCGAATCGGAGCCCAGGATGCGCTTCCCATGGCGAAGGATCTGGCCGAGCAGCGGCTCCCCCACCATATGCAAGTCGACGAGGTCGACGGGCCGCCCGATCGTGACCGCGAGCGTAGAGATGAGCGCGGTCTTCTCCGCGGCCGTCAACGGCCGCCCCGCAGCCACAGCAAGATCAAGATCGCTATCGCGCCGTTGTGTGGCTGTGGCCAGCGATCCGAACATGATCGCCTGTCGGATCTGCGGCTGCGACGCTAATGCATGCCGCACAGATTGTTCGTCGGCCTTTTTCACCGGCCGGATTCTATCATCGGCTGCCGCGGCCGCGAGTGCGCCGTCCCGCCGAACGGCCCGAAGCCTGGCGCTGCCTGGCAGCGAGTAACTCGCCAAAGGAACAGGTAGCGGCCACGGCCTCGTTTGGGCATTCTGGCGCCATGAAACGCACGCTCCCCCGCACGTCCCCGTTACGAGGGCTCCTCCTCGCCACGCTTGCGATGACGTTGGCCGCCGTCACCGCCGCTCTTGCGACACCGGCCGCGGCCCAAGAGCCGCCGCTGCTCGTCCTCTCGCCGAAAGCGAAGTCCGCTGGTTGGACCGGCGTGCACCGACCGCACACCAAGCTCAGCGACGTGCTCGCGCGCCACGCGGGTCAAGCGGATTGGGCGGAAACCGTCGTCGATGACGAGAGCCTGTTCGCGCAGTGGATCTCGATGGCGCCCGGGCAAAAAACGCCGCGCCGCATGAACGGCGACACGCGCGAGTGGTGGATCGTCCAATCCGGGACGCTCGAGTTCACGGTCGAAGGACGCGAGCCCGTGGTTGCGACGAAAGGCTTCATGGTGCAGGTGCCGTACCGCACGCTGTATCAGATCGAGAACGTCGGCACGGAGCCCGCGCTACGGTTCGAGGTCAACGTGCAGCGCGCGCGCAAGCTCTACCCGCTCGACGAGACGCCGGCGCCGCTGGCCGGTTTCGACTACATCCCGACGCGCGTGACGGGCGGTCGCGGCACGCTCGACGCGCAGAATCGGCCCGTGCTCGACTTCAACAAAGTGGTCGCGGGCGAGGAACGCGGCGGGCCGTTCGTCAGCGACGACCGCAGCTTCGCGAATGTCATCATCGGCAACTACCAGGCTCCGCAGCCCGGCAACAAAGGGCACTTCCACGAGGAAGGCTCCGAGTTCTGGCTCGTCATGCTCGGTAAGATCCGCTACAACATCGAAGGGCTGCCCGAGTTCGAGGCGGAGCCCGGCGACGTGGTCTACGTGCCGCGCCAGACGTGGCACCTCGCGAGCTTCGGCGGCGAGGAAGGGCTGCGCTCGTGCCGCCTCGCCATGAACGGGTTCCCGTTCCAGGCGCACATGTTCGAGGCGGATTGACGGCGCGACGCTCAGCCCGTGGCGGGCGCCGCGCCCATGTGCCGTAGCCAACGATAGTGGGATTGCAACGCGGCAAACACCGTCGGGTTTTGCCTGTAGCGCACGCCGAACTCCGCGCAAGTCGACTCGACGATGGGCGCGATGGCACGGTAGTTCACGTGGCACATGCGCGGGAACAGATGGTGCTCGATCTGGTAGTTCAGCCCACCGAGCAAATGCGTGGCCAGGGAGCTGGCACGTGCGAAGTCGACGGTCGTCTCGACTTGGTGAATCGCAAACGCGTTGTCGATGTGTCCCGGCGAATGCTCGAGCGGGAAATCGGCGTGCTCCACGCAGTGCGCGAGCTGAAAAACCGTGCCCAATACGATCCCCGTGACCGCCGCGGTCAGCACGTACACGGAGGCCACGACCCAGAACGGGTGCAGGAGCAACGGGACGACGAACGCGATCGTCCAAAACACGAGCTTGCCGCCGACGAATATGGCGAGGTCGCGGCCCCGTGGGGGCGCGACCGTATGCGGTCCAATGCGGCCCGTCAGCACGAGACGAAAGTCGTCGTATAGATGCCATTTGAGCGCCATCACGGCGTAGAGCAGCCACACGTACCAGTGTTGCCAGCGATGGATCGGCGCGCGCGGATGGTGCGGCGTCAACCGGCCCAGTCCCGCGAGGTTGATGTCGGTGTCGTAGCCCGCGACGTTGACGAACGTGTGATGGAAGACGACGTGCTTCCAGTGCCAAAAATACGAGCTCCCGCCGACGAGATCGAGGCTCAAGACCATGAGCCGATTGAGGGCCGGTCGCTCGGAGTAGGCGCTGTGGCTCGCGTCGTGCATCACGTTGAAGCCGATCGCGACGACGCAGAGACCCAGTGCGGCGCCGAGCACCGCCGCTTGCCACCAGGCCGACGCGACGAACACGAGCAGGACATACGTCGCCACGAAGCTCGCGAAGATGAGCGCCGTCTTGAGGTACATCTCGGAACAATCGCGCTCGCGGCGGCCCGTTTCGCGCAGGTGCGTCGCCACGCGGCGTCTGACCGCGGTGTGGAACGTGTTGTCGCTCGAGAACTTGAGTCGCCGGATCGATGGCTCCATCGATGCTGGGCGGCCCGTAGAGAGGTTTGGTTTCTGGATGGTCTGGCTCGTTCGCTGGTTTGCGTACCGTAGCACACTCGAGCCATCGAGAACGCCGTGCGTCTCCCACAGGCAACATAACCGCTAGCCTGCGCGTGCGCGCTACGCATACCATCCGCTGGCGCATGCCGATCGAAGTGCCGCCTCCGCCTAAGCCCAACCGCCCACTGGCGCTGCTTGGCGGCCTCACGCCCACGCAGTTTCTGCGTCGCCACTGGCAAAAGAAGCCGCTGCTGATTCGCGCCGCGTTGCCGGCCTTCGAGCCATTGTCGCGCGCGCGACTCTTGGCACTCGCAAGGCTACGCGACGTCGAGTCGAGACTCGTCGCGCGCACGACCCGCGGTGACTGGACGCTCGAGCACGGGCCGTTTGCGCGCTCGGCGTTTCCGGTACGCAGTCGGCCCGGATGGACGCTGCTCGTGCAAGGCGTCGACCTGCACGACGACGCGGCACACACGCTGCTGCAGCGTTTCCGCTTCGTGCCCGATGCGCGCCTCGACGATCTCATGGTTTCTTGGGCGAGCCCGGGCGGCGGCGTGGGGCCGCACTTCGACAGCTACGACGTGTTCTTGCTCCAGGTGCAAGGGCGCCGGCGATGGCGTATCGGCCGACAACGCGATCCGCGCCTCGAGCGGGGTCTGCCGCTCAAGATCCTGAAGAATTTCGTTGCCGAAGAAGAGCTCGTGCTCGAGCCCGGCGACATGCTCTACGTGCCGCCGCTCTGGGCGCACGACGGCGCGGCCGAGGGCGGAGAGTGCATGACGTACTCGATCGGGTTTCAGGCGCCCCGTCGCAACGTGCTCGCCGCCGAGATCGGTCAGCGTCTCGCAGCCGTGCTCGAGGATGATTCGCTCTACCGCGATCCGCAGCTCGAGGCTACGAGCCGGCCTGCGCGGATTCCGCGCGAGCTGCAGCGGTTCGCCGCGCGCGCCGTCGAACAGCTGCTCGCGCGGCCGCGCACGATCGCGCGCTCGCTTGGCGAGCTGGCGACGGAGCTGAAGCCGAACGTCGTGTTCGACGAGCCGAAGACGCGGTGGCGCCCCGGTGCCGTTGTCCTCGATCGCCGCACGCGCATGATGTACGACAAGCACAGCATCTTCATCAACGGCGAGTGCCGGCGTGTCACGGGCAAGGACGCCCGCCTGCTGCGCCGGTCGGCCAACGATCGCCGCCTCGAGGCGCCCGCCGTGCGCACTGCGAGTGCCGCCGCGCGAGCGCTGCTGGCCGATTGGTTCCGCGCCGGTTGGCTGCACCGGCACCGAACCCGTGAGTCGTGATCGTACGCTCTACCGAGGCTCGTTCGTTGGCATCCCGGTATACGTGAACTCGAGCAACGCACCGGGGTGCGCAAGGGTTGCCGTCATCTCGCCGGAAGTCGTCACGGTTCGGCCGTGACCGTCCGTCACCGCGTAGATGCGCCGCCCGTCGGGCGCGACGGAGAGGTCGCGATACCGGTCCTGCGACTTGAAGTACGTGAGTGGCGGATCGGCGCTAGCCTCGAGCGGCAGGCGATAGACGGTGCCGCTCGCGAGGCCGGCGACGAGAATCGACGGGTTCCAGCCCGGGATCGCCGGCGACGCATAGACCTCGAGGCCCGCGAGCGCCGCCGTCGCGTTGCCGAGCGCGCGCGGATCGTACGCGCTCGGCACCGTGAAGAACGTCGCGAGCGGCGGCGCAAAATCCGGCAGCTCGGCGTCGGACTCCTTGATTCGCGGCACCGTGCTCGGCGCGTCGCGGCCGTAGGCGAGGCTCGCGCACGGCACCGGCGTCGAGGCCGACCAGTTCGCATAGGTGTAGTACAGGTCGTCCTTGTAGCCCGCAATCAGCGGCCAGCCGTAGTTGCGTCCCGCGTCGATGCGGTTGACCTCGTCATCCGTGTCCTGGCCGTGCTCGGACTCGTAGAGGCGCCCGTCCGGGCCGAACGCCATGCCTTGCGGATTGCGGTGGCCGTAGCTGAACACGTGGCTACGGACGCCGTTCAAGACCGGGTTGTCGTCGGGGATCGATCCGTCGAGATTCACGCGCAGGATCTTGCCTTCGTAACCGCGCCAGTTGCGCGCTTGAACGTCCGCTGCCGTCGGCAGCTCCTGCGCGCGAATCGGCACGCAGTAGTACGCGAGGAAGTTCGAGCCGTGATCGCCGCGGCTCGCGTAGAGCGTGCCGTCCGGTCCGAACACGAGGCGGCTCGCACCGTGATCCGGGCCGTGCGGAAGGTCGGTCAGAAGGTCGACGGGGTCGCGGAGCTGCTCCGAAGCCGCGTCGAAAGTGTAGCGCCGAATCTTGGCGCGCCGTTCCTCGTCGGGACCCGCGTCACCGTCGTACGTATACATGACGTACACGTAGTCGCTGCCGCGCAGAAAGTTCGCGTGCAACGCCAAGCCCAGCAGGCCGTCCTGCGCCAGCGTTTGGAACACCTCGTCGATGCGCACCGCGACTCTGCGGCTGCCGCTCGCCGGATCGACGCGCACGACCCGCTTGCCGGCGCGCTCGGTGATCCAGAGAAAGCCGTCCGGCCCGTAGGTCACCTCCCACGGATCCTCGAGACCGGTTGCGACGACGCGCGACGCGAAGCGCTCCGGCGGATCGGACCACTGGGCACGCGGGTTCACGCTCGACCCGGCGGCGACTTGGGTTGTTGCCGGCACCGCGAGCCCCCCTGCGACGCCCGCGCTCGCGGCCCAAATGAGGGCTCGGCGAATAGCCAGTGATTTACGCGCGGCACGCA